>JBKJVO010000078.1:0-4053 GCA_046717305.1 Candidatus Limnocylindrales bacterium | reverse complement strand
GCCGACGAACAGCGTTCGGGTCATGTCGCTCCGATAGCCGGCCACCTGTGCCCCGAATTCGAACAGGAGCACCTCCCCGGTCCTCACCGGGCGGTCGCCGGGCGATCCGTGGGGCAGGGCCGCCTCTGCGCCGGCGAGACACGCGACCTCGAAGGCGAGGCGCTCCGCCCCGCCCGTGCGGATGCGCCATTCCAGGTCCAGCGCGAGTTCTCGCTCCGTGACGCCCGGCCGGATGGATGGCAGGAGCGAGGCGAGCGCACGATCCGCCACCGCACATGCCGCCGCGATCCGCTCCGTCTCCGACGGCTCCTTGACCTGCCGGAGCGCCTCCACCCATCCCTCCACCGGGATCAGCTCGACGTCCCGGGCCGCGGCCTGGAGGCGCTCCCACGTGAGATGCGGGACCGTCATCGCCTCGACCGCGACGCGCGTGACGCCCGCGCCGGCGACGAGCTCCGGCCATCGGTCGGCGAGCGCGTTGTAGCACTCGAAGGGGCGCGACTCGGGCGCGTCGCGTCCGACGGCGATCGTGTAGCGGCTGTCCGCGAGGACGACCGACTCGGTGCCGGTGATGAGGAACTTCCCCGAGTCCCCGGACCCCGTCACCTCGGCCTCGTCGAACGGGAGTCCCGTCAGGTAGCGCATGTGCTCCCAGCGGACGCCGAAGTACCCATCCACGCCAGCGCCCTCCATCTTTGCCCGGAGGCGCGCCAGGCGCGTCGGCCGCGCGGCGAGATCGGCCGCCGCCCATCGGGTGAGGTCGGCACGAGTCGGCGGCGCGGCAAAATCGGTCGGGTGCGGCCACGCGTCAGGGGACCCGATCCGCCTCGAGTCGCTCACTCGTAGCCGTACAGTTTCTTGTTCGCGTTGTGCTCGGTCAGCGTCTTCGCGAAGACGTGCTGGCCGCTGCCATCCGGGATCGCAAGGAAGTAGAGGAATTCGGTCGTCGTATCCGGTTCAAGGGCCGCGTCGATCGACGCCACGGTCGGCGTGCAGATGGGTCCGGGCATCAGGCCGCGGTTCTGGTAGGTCTGGTACCCGATCAGGTCCTCGCTCACGGTGATGCCGGTGAGGCCGCCCTCGGGCACGTCCCAGAAGTAGTAGTTGCGCCATTCGGCGAACGGCAGGTCGCGGAGCCTCATCGTGTCGACCGCGTAGAGGACGGTCGGGTCGGCGTTGAGGATCGAGTTGGATTCGCCGAGGCCCACGAGCCGGTTCTGATAGACGCCGGCGATCAGCGGGCGCTCCTCGTCGAGCACGGCTTCGCGTTCCACGATCGAGGCGAGCACCAGGACCTCGTAGAAACTCAGGCCGCGGCTCTCGGCGACGTTCAGGCGAGCATCACCGACGGCGTCGTGGAACCTGTCGAGCATCATCCGGACGAGGCCCTCGGCGGTGGTGACCTCGAACGGCCCGCCGTTGGCAGACGTGACGAGCGTATAGGTCGCCGGATAGAGGAAGCCCTCAAGGCTCGCCCCCTTCGGAAGCACCAGCCAGGGGTAGGCCCCCAGCAGCTCCACCGTCGGTTTCGAGGCCAGGTCGTAGAAGGCCTTCGGGTCCACGCCCGAGGTGACCGTCTGGAGCTTCGCCGTGATCTGCTCCAGCCGGAGGCCCTCTCGGAAGGTCACGTCCACCGTCGTGACGACGACCCGGGCGACGATGAGCGCATCGACCACCTCCTCCGGGGTCATGTCCCGGCGAAGGATAAACAAGCCGGCCTGAAGCTTCGCCGACAGGTCGGCCTGGATCGCGGTGAACAGGAACGCCCGCTCGGACCCGATGAAACCGGCGTCCTCGAGGCGGGGCCCGAGGGCCTGCGTCGTGTCCCCGGGCAGAACCTCGAACGCGACTTCAGCGGGATCCGTGCCGGCCGGCTCCGTGAGCGCCGGACCCAGGTCCTCGCGGATGAAGTCGGCCACGAAGGGCACGCGCATTGAACTCGGGTTGTCCCATGCCCAGCCGACGATCGCGGTCCTGACGATGGGTCGGAGGGCCGTGAGCGCCGCGACTACGACGACGACGGCGAGGATGCCGGTGAACAGCAGGAACCGGACAATGCCTGGCAGCCCGCCTCGATGCCTCGGGTCGCGCGCCGGTCCCCGGCCCGCTGGCGGCCCGCCGCGACCGTCTGTCGCGCGCCACGTGGGCATGTCGGCGGCGTCGTAGGTGCCGGGTTTCATCCGACGCGCCTGATCGCGCGGCCGGCCGCCGCCCCGGATGGTCATCGGGTCTCCCTCGGGGTTGCGTCTGCTGCGGCGGCGCGGCCCTCGACTTCGTCCTGGAGGATGATCGCTGCCGCCTCCCGGTCCACCCGGGCACGATAGGCCTCGCGCTGTGTGGGGGTGGGCGGACCTCCGGAGCGCCCGCGCGGCATCGGCCCGAGGCGCGTCTCCGCGAGGTGGCTGGAGAGGCGCTCATCGCGGAGCACGACCGGGAGCGCGAGCGCCGCCCCGATCCCGGCGGCCCAGACACGCGCGGCCGCGGACATCGTTCCTTCCGTCCCCCGGGCCTCGAGCGGCAGGCCGACCACGAGCTCGTCGATCCGCTGCTCACGGACGACGTTCGCGAGCCGCTCGGCGTCGGCCGCGATGGACCGGCCGCGACGCATCGTGGTGAGTGGCAGGGCTGGCTCGCGCCCGGGTTCCGCGACCGCGAGGCCGATCCGGCGTTCCCCGAGATCGATGCCGAGCAGGCGGGTCACGGCGCGCCTCCCCCCGGGCTCCCGGACGCCCTTGGACTCCCCGACGCGGCCACGGGCTCTTCGACCGTGAGCGTGACACGGCCCTCGTTCGTGGGGATCGTCGTCACCCAATCCGGCCAGACGCGGATCTCGACCTCGCCGTAGACGCCCAGGATCGTCCTCGCCTGCGGCAGCCCGAGGCCGCGGACCCGGGTCAGGAGGTCACGAGCATCGATCTCGCGGATCTGAATCGCACTCACGGTCACTGGGAACGTGACGACGGACCCGGCGACGATCGGGACGCCAACGTCGATCTTGATCGAGTCCTCGTCGAGGAGGTAGCCGGCGTCAACGGCCGTCCGGACGCGGGCGCCCGCGAGCGTCTTGACCGGCGCGGGATCCACGCCCAGGATCGTGCCTTGCGCGCCAAGGCTGAGCTCGAACTCGGCGACCTCCATCCCGACCAGGGTTGCCGGATCAACGCTCGGCGTTGACGGTCCGAGCGACTTCGTCTCGGGAAAGAGTGTCGTGCCCGGCGGGACCTCGGCTGCCCCGGCGATCTGCTCGTCGAACGCGGCGGCGAGCGCCTGGTCCAGCGCGGCGAGCGCGGCGTCGACGTCCGACTGCTGGACCAACGAGGTCTCCGTATGCGTCCCGCCAGACGTTGGCTGCTGGTTCGTCACGCGAAGCACGACGGGGTCGTAGCCCGCCGGGATACGGTCGATCTGGCCGGTGCCGACGTTGCCGGCCTCCCCGGGGTCCATGGATTCCACGGAAACGTCGCCGGCCTCACAGCGGAACGGGAAAATGTGCGCCCGTTTGATCGAGACCTTGGCCAGGGTTCGGAACCGGACCCCCGAGGCGGTCGCGACGATGGACCCCTCCGGGATGGTGACGCCCCCACCGGTATCGCAGTTCTCGAACGTCACGGCGCCCGACGCGACGGTTTCGGTCACCTTCACGCCGGTCGCGGGGAACATGTCGGAGGCCGCAAGGTCGAATGTGAAGCGCGCCGCCGGCACGAGGAGGTTGGCCAGATCCGGCTGGGTGATACCGGTCTGGGCCGTCACGTTCAGCTGCAGGGGTCCGATCCGCTCCCTCGCCGGCAAGAGCGTGATCTCGGCGCTCGGAAGCAGCAGGAACCCGGCGGCTCCACCCGCCGCCACGACCGCGACCACGAGCAGGGCCGCCGCGATCAGGGGCCTGCGTCGGGAGGGTGGGCGCCGGCCGACGTGCGGAACGAGGGCGGCCCGCTCGGGCGGTGGTTGGAGCCTCGGCATGGCGATGGTCGGACTGTCGTCCATGAACGCCGGCGGCGGGGTCCCGACGACCGTGGGGACACCCGCTCCGGCGACCCCGGCGGGACGAGCCAC
>JBKJVO010000077.1:0-4218 GCA_046717305.1 Candidatus Limnocylindrales bacterium | reverse complement strand
CCCTCTGCTACGAGCCCAAGCTGCCGGGCTTCGGGGCGTGCCGGATGTGCGTCGTGGAAGTCGAGGGCGAGGAATACCCGCCGATCAGCTGCTCGCGGGCGGCCGAGGAGGGGATGAAGGTCCAGACCCAGACGGAGGACATGCGCCGGCTCCGCCGGACGAACCTGGAGCTCATCTTCTCGGACCACAACGCCTACTGCCTCCCGCCCTGCCAGTACAAGTGCCCCAGCCACATCGACATCCCGGGCTTCCTGAAACAGAACGCCGAGGGCAACTGGCGCGAGTCCACCCGTATCTTCAAGCGGACCATCCCGTTCCCGTCCGTGCTCGGGCGCGTCTGCCCGGCGCCGTGCGAGGACCACTGCCGGCGGGACGAGGTGGACGAGGCGATCGCGATCCGGGACAGCCATCGCTATGCCGGCGACCAGGTCCTCAAGCAGATGCTGGACGAGGGGATGGACCCGCCGGTGCCGTTCGAGCTTCAGCCGAAGACCGGGCGCAGGGCCGCCATCATCGGCTCCGGACCGGCCGGAATGGCCGCGGCCTACTACCTGCTCATCAGCGGCCACGATGTCACCGTCTTCGAGCGCGACCCGGCGCCGGGCGGGATGCTCCGCTACGGGATCCCGCAGTACCGTCTGCCGAAGGTGGAGGTCCTCGAGGCGGAGTACGAATCCGTGACCCGCCTCGGCGCGAAGATGGTCTGCAACCAGGCGCTTGGGCGTGACTTCACCCTCGACGATCTCCAGCTCCAGGGCTTCGACGCGGTCATCATCGCGATCGGCTGCTACGACACGAACACGCTCGGCGTGCCGGGCGAGGACGCCGTCGAGGTCATCGACGGCCTGGAGTATCTGCGAACCGCCACGCTCGGGCTGCCGTACCCGGATCACGCCGGGAAGCGGGTCATCGTCATCGGTGGCGGCTTCACCTCGATGGACTCCTCGCGGACCTCGATCCGCCAGGGCGCGAAGGAGGTCACCCTCGTCTATCGCCGCGACATGAAGGACATGCCGGCCTCCAACGAGGTCCACGAGGCGATCGAGGAGGGCGTCACCGCCATCTTCCAGGCCGGCCCGACGCGCGTCCTGACGGACGAGGCCGGCAACGTGACCGGCGTCGAGTTCATCCGGATGGCGCTTGGGGCGCAGGACGCCTCAGGCCGTCGTCGCCCGGAGCCCGCGCCCGGCACCGAGTTCACCATCCCATGCGACCGTGTCCTTCTCGCGATCGGGCAGGGCCCGGACCTCACCTGGATCGGCCCGGGTTCCACCGGCCCGTCCGCCACGAAGAACCGCCGCCTCCAGGCAGACGCGGTCACGTTCGAGACGGGGCGAACGGGCGTCTTCGCCGCGGGCGACGTCCGGATCGGGGCCGCGACCGTGGTCCAGGCGATCGCCGAGGGCCGTCGCTCCGCCTACGCGGCGGACGCGTACCTCCGCGGCCACGACCTGACCGGGATCAAGGCCCGCCAGACGCTCGCCGAGCCGCAGCCCGAGTTCCTGTCGATCGTGCCGTTCACGGCCGAGGTGAAGGAGCCGCGCTACCGCATGAAGGCCATGGAGGCCGAGATCCGGAGTGCGAGCTACGTGGAATACGAGATCCCGTACTCCACGGCGGAGGCCGTCGCCGAATCCACGCGCTGCCTCCAGTGCACCTGCGAGGCGATCGGGTTCTGCGACCTCCGCCGGCTGGGGATCGAATATGGGACGACGCTCCAGACACTGGAGCCGCAATACAACCAGGGTGCGGGCTACCGGAGCGTCACCGAGAACCGCTTCACCGGGATCAACCACGACTACATTCGCGACGACAGCCACGCGTTCATCCTCCGGGAGCCGTCGCGCTGCATCGACTGCGGCCGCTGCGCCACCGTCTGCGCCGAGGTCGTCGGGGCGGCCTGCTACGACTTCATGCGAATCGGCTTCGACACCCTCGTCACGACGCCGCTCGACATGAGCCTCAACGACACGCCGTGCGTCTCCTGCGGCCGGTGCGCGGAGACCTGCCCGACGGGCGCGCTGATGCCGAAGCCGCGCGTCCTCCAGAAGTTCGAGGTCAACGAGAGCACCTGCATCCTGTGCGGCATCTGCGTCGACGCCTGCCCCTACGACGCGCTCCGCGACGGCGGCGAGTTCGAGCTTGCCAACACCAGCCGGGCCGAACCGATGATCGACCTGATGGCGCTCGCGGCGGTCGACCGCGAGACGGAGGTCACCTACATCCGCCGCGAACGCGACTGGCTCCAGCGCGCCGCAGACGAGGGGCGGTTCGTGGATCGCGGGAAGCTCCTGCCGGTCCTTCCGGCGAGCATGTTGAATAGCAACGGCGCCAATGGCGGCCCGGGGACGGCCCTCACCACGACGGGACGCGGCGGCGGCGCCGGCGGCACGCACGCGCACACGAAGTAGCCGATCCATGCGCGCCTGGCTCTACCTCATCGCCGCCGCGGTCGCCGGGGCAATCATCACGACGCCCGCGCTGCTCGTTTTCGTCTTCGGCGGCGGGTCAGTGGACGACGCCCTGTTCGCGGCGCTCGGCACGCTGATGCTCGTCGCCGGGCTCGCGGTCGTGACGATGCGCGACATCATCCGCTGCGGCCTCGCGATGATCGTGTCGTTCCTCGCGCTTGCCGGGATCTACGTGATCGCGGGTGCGCCGCTCGTCGCGGCGGCCCAGGTGATCGTGTACATCGGTGCGATCAGCGTCCTCATCCTCTTCGCGATCATGCTCACCCAGTCGAAGGCGGGCCCGGCGCGACTCGTGTTCCAGACGCAGGCTGCGCCCGCGGCGATCTCCGCGATCGTGCTCGTCGTGCTCATCGGCCTCGGGGTCGCCGCGACGGACTGGGGCGAGGTGGGCCATCGGGCCCGGCTGACCACCGACGCACTCGCACGTGTCCTGTTCGACGAGTACGTCCTGCCGTTCGAGATCGTCAGCGTGCTCCTGCTGGCTGCGGTGATCGGCGGCGTCTTCATCGCCAAGCGCGAGGAGGAGCCCGACTGATGGGCCTCGCCGACTCCCTCGACGCCTACCTCCTCCTGGCGGGTGCCCTCTTCGCCATCGGGTCCTTCGGGTTCCTCGCCCGGCGCAACGCGATCAGCATGCTGATGTCGATCGAGCTGATGCTCAACGCGGTCAACCTCGCGATCGTCGCGTTCGGCGCGTTCATTCCTGACCTCCGCGCGGACGGGTCCGTCATCGCTCTCATGGTCATGGCGGTTGCCGCGGCCGAGGCGACGGTGGGCCTCGCGATCGTGATCGCGATCTACCGGAACCGCAAGACGCCGCTCGTAGACGAGTACGACGCGATGCGCCGGTGAGCATGGACATTCTGATCCCGCTCATCGCGGCGCTTCCGATCGCCGGGTTCCTGTTCACGGCCGCCGTCGGGCGGCGCCTGGGCAAGCGAGCCCACATCGTGCCGGTCGCGGTCGTGGGCCTCTCCTGGGCGATCGCGATGGTTGTCGTGTTCACGGCCCTCACCGGCGGGTTCGGTGAGGAGGGTTACACGGTCAAACTCTGGGACTGGATCCCCGCCGGGACGTTCCATGTCGAGGCCGCCCTCTTCGTCGACAACCTGACGGCCTGCCTCCTCATCGTCGTCACGACGATCGGCCTCCTCGTGCACGTCTACTCGATCGGCTACATGAGCCACGACCCGGGCAACTGGCGGTTCTTCGCCTACCTCAACCTGTTCATGTTCTCGATGCTCCTGCTCGTCCTCGGCGACAGCTGGCTGACCGTCTTCGTCGCCTGGGAGCTGGTGGGCCTCTCGAGCTACCTCCTCATCGGCTTCTGGTACCGCAAGAACTCGGCGGCCCTGGCGAGCAAGAAGGCCTTCATCGTCAACCGCGTCGGCGACGTCGGGTTCGCCCTCGTGATCATGGCCATCTGGGTGAACACCGGGACCCTCAACATCCAGGAATCGATCCATGTCCTGACGAGCGAGACCCTGGTTGCGTTCCCGGTCCCGGTCGGCCTGATCGCCCTCCTGATCTTCGCCGGGGCGATGGGCAAGAGCGCCCAGTTCCCGCTCCACGTCTGGCTCCCCGACGCGATGGAGGGCCCGACCCCCGTCTCCGCCCTCATCCACGCCGCGACGATGGTCAACGCCGGCGTGTACCTCGGGGCCCGGGCCAACCCGATCTTCGCCAGTGCCCCCGACGCCATGGTGGTCGTAGCCGGGATCGGCATCTTCACGGCCATCCTGGCAGC
>JBKJVO010000076.1:0-5734 GCA_046717305.1 Candidatus Limnocylindrales bacterium | reverse complement strand
TTCCAGGTCTCGGAGCGACCCGAGCTCGTGGTGCGCGAGCGCGGCAGCACCGGGTGCCGGCGGAACGCTCCGGTTCGGGACGAGGACGACCGTCATCCCCGCGGCGCTGCCGGCCCGGACGCCGTTGATCGAATCCTCGACCACGAGACAGGCGCCCGGGGCCACGCCGAGGCGGCGGGCCGCCTCCAGGTAGACGTCCGGCGCCGGCTTGCCCTGGGCTACCTCGTCGGACGAGACGACGACCGTGATCGCGTCCCCGAGGCCCGTCGCCGCGATGGCCGCCTCGATGACCTCCCGGTGCGCCGAAGAGGCGATGGCCGCTGGCCACGCCGCCGCGATCCGCCGGACAGACTCGACGGCACCATCGATCGCCGGCGCCCCATGACGGTATCGGTCCGTGAGGCGTCGCACGATGGCCTCGAGGATGGCCGGCTCCTCGTCCTCCGGGAGATCGAGCCGCTCGCGCATGATCCGGGCCCACCCAACGGAGTTCGCGCCCATGACGGCCGTTGAGTCGTCGTGGCTCCAGTGCAGACCGCGCTCGGCCGCCCAGGCCGCTCGCTCCTGGTGCCACCAGATCTCCGAATCAACGATCACGCCGTCGAGGTCGAAGATCACTGCCGCCACCGACACCCTTGCGCTCCCCTGCCCTGCTTCGACGCGAGCCTAGCATCGCCACACATTGGCCGGCGGGCGCCTGGCGACACCAACCCGTCATTCGAGGCGATTAGACTCGGCCCGGTACAGAGGAGTCGCCCCGAATGTTCTGGCTCACCAAGTCACCCGAGATGCCCACATCCCTATCCGCCCTGCCCGGGCGCGACCAGCCCATCCTGGAGCCGGGCCCCCACCACGTGAACGGCCGTCCGATCGGCGGGCCGTACCCGGACGGACTCGAGGTCGCGGAGTTCGCGATGGGCTGCTTCTGGGGTGCCGAGAAGGGCTTCTGGCGGCTGCCCGGCGTGTGGGTCACGGCCGTCGGCTACCAGGGCGGGTACACGCCCAACGCCACCTACCGCGAGGCCTGCTCCGGCAAGACCGGTCATGCTGAGGCAGTCCGCGTCGTGTTCGATCCGTCGAAGGTGACGTACGAGGAGCTCCTGAAGCCGTTCTGGGAGGCGCACGACCCGACCCAGGGCATGCGCCAGGGAAACGACATCGGAACGCAGTACCGGTCCGCGATTTTCCCGCAGACGCCCGACCAGCGCGCCATCGCGATCGCCTCGCGAAACGCCTACCAGGCGCGCCTGACGGCCTCAGGGTTCGGCGAGATCACGACGGAGATCACGCACCCGACTGCGCCCGAGTTCTACTTTGCCGAGGACTACCACCAGCAGTACCTGAGCAAGAATCCACGAGGCTATTGTCCCGATCACAGCACCGGCGTGGCCTGTCCAGTCGGGCTCGGAGTGGCCGCGCAATTGGAGTAACTCCCGTCGACCGGTGGCCGGGCCGGTCACGCCGGCGAGCGAGTCAACACCCGGCGCGGCCAGGCGACGGCCAGCAGCACGCCCGCAACGGCCCATACCGCAGCGGCACTCAAGATGACGTATCTGCCCACGCTCTCGCTATCGGGCAGGTTCAGCGCGATTGCGCCAAGCGACGCGTTCGTCGCCGCGTGCGCGAGGACGACGATCAGCAGGCTGCCGGCACTGCTGTTGTAGACCCAGGCCAGAATCATCGACAGGCCGATGCCGAGCGCCAGAAAGGCGAGCGGTGGCACCCCTACCTGCACGGCGTCCAGGTCGAAGAAGAGAGGGGCATGCCAACCTGCCCAGATGGCGCCGACCAGGAGGGCGGCGCCTAGCGGGGGCCAGCGCGCCTGCAGAGCGGGCTGGAGATACCCGCGCCAGCCGTACTCTTCGCCGGCCACGAAGACCAGCCCGGCCACGAAGATCCCGGCCGCACCGACGAGTTCCTCGGGGCCAAACCAAGGCAGGCTCGAGCCGGTAAGCCAGGCGGCGCCGAGGGCCAGGCCGAACAACAAGATCGGCCCAGCGAGCGCCAATGCATACCAGTCGAGCCCGGTTCGCCATCGGAAGATCTGCCCGAGGAGCGAACGCACACCTTCCCCGCCGAGTCGTCGGGAGCTCACCAGGAGTGCCGCCCACAGAGGTGCGAACGAGGCGAGGATCGGAAGGAGCACGTCGACGATTGCCGGCGGCAGCACGGCTCGGGTCGCCTGCTCGATCATGGGAGGGATAAAGCGCAGCCAGCTCAGCCCGAGAACGAGGACCAGAAAGAGCGCCAATGCGGCCGAGGTCGTTCGAATCGTCGGCAGAGGCTCACCGGTCCGCATCGAACCACTCTACCAGCAGGGCATCGAGCTCTGGCGCTCGGCTCGCCGGCGGATCGGCGCTCCCTGATTCCAATTTTGCCGCCTGACGCTTCCGCTGGCAGTAATCTGCTCGTCGAAGAATCCGGGGGGTTACTGCCCCGACCACGGCACGGGCGTGAGCTGCCCGATCGGTGTCGGGGTCTCTAGCCGCTGACCGGCGCGGGACCTTCGCGAGCATCTACGGTCGCCTTGAAGCTCCGACGCAGCAGGACGACGCCGAGGAGCAGACACCAGAGCATCGCCCCGGGGATCGACAGGATGGACAGGAACCAGAGGCCACCCGGCAGAATGCCCAGCGGGCCGAAGACAAGCGCCACAAGGCGGAAGGCCGGGATCACCCCAAGCGCGCACAGCGCGAGCGGGATGGCCCTGGTACGAAAGCCGATCAGGATGATACCGACCGCCCACGTGCAGAGCGCGAAGACCGCGGCCTGGGCAAAGCCGTGGATGCCGAGCATCTGGACGACAAGGTACGCGGCCTCTCCCCAGTCGTGGTTCAGGCTGTCGATGTAGAGCAGCGGACCGGAGGCGGAGCGGACAACGCCGTGCATGAAGAAAAACGCCGCGGAGAAAAGGCCGAAGGCTGACGTGGATCTGAGGGCCAGGGAGTTGGCCCGAGGCGCCAGGACATCGGACACGGCGAAGGTGGCGACCGTCAGGGCGATCGCCAGGACGATGAGGATGATCCCCGCCTGAACATAGATCTCCTGGTGCTCCCGGAGGAACTCGAGACTGACCGCCGGACTGTCTGTGTCTTCGAAGCCAAGGCGCACCGGCGCGAGTTCGAGAGCGAACCAGGCGATGCCGGCGATTGCAGCAACGATCATCGAGATCGCCCCGACCCTGGAAGCGCTTTTCACGAACCCTCCTGACATATGGAGTTGCTGACGTGACGCTCAATGCTCACCGCCCGAGCGAAATCCTCACGTTGGGAGCCGACCCGTCTGTATCCGCGTTCGAGTTGCCAGAATAGCGACACGCGAGCCAGCCGGACGGGTCGTACCTTTGCCGCCGAGGCCACCCGGGCCAACGCCCGTAGACTGACCGGCATGGGCCAGCCCGCACGCAGCCAGGGATTCGATTCGCCCTCACGGCTGTGGCTCGTTCGCCACGGTGAGACCGAGTGGGCCCGGCTCGGGCGCCACACCGGCCATACGGACATCGATCTGACCGAGGCCGGGCGTGCCGACGCCAGGGCGCTCGGGCCGAGGCTGGCGGGCCTGCCCTTCAACGCGATCCTGTCCAGCCCCCTGGCACGCGCCCTCGAGACGGCCAGGCTGGCTGGCTACGCGGATCGCGTGACCCTGAATCCGGACCTCCGCGAGTGGGATTACGGCGCCGACGAGGGTAGAACGACCCCGGAGATCCGCCTCGAGCGCCCGGGCTGGACGATCTGGACGCACGGTGTCCGGGGCGGCGAGTCGATCGAGGCGGTCGCGGAACGAGTGGATCGGGTCATTGCCCGTGCTCGCTCACTCGACGGCGACACGCTCTGCTTCGCTCATGGCCACGTTCTCCGGGTCCTGACGGCACGCTGGCTCGGGCTCGAGCCCTCCGCTGGCGCCCTCTTCGCTCTCGGCACGGCGACGATCTCAATCCTCGGCTGGGAGCGCGAGACACCGGTGATCAGTCGCTGGAACGACGGCGTGGATCTCGACTGACCGCTGCGGTCAGGCAACCTCGGTCCGCGACGCCTCGGATGTCGGTGCCTCGACGGGGTGGCGATCGACGTGGACGAGCGCGAGCGAGGCAACCGCGAGGATGAGGAACCCCGCCGCGACGACCAGCGCCTCGTCGATGCCGATCCCCTGCCAGATCTCCGACGCGAGCAGCGCACCGGCGGCGACGCCGAGATTCGAGAGCGCGGTAACCAGCCCGAAGGACCGTCCCCGTCTTCCCCCGTCCGTGGCGACCGTCAGGAGCGCGAACCACGACGCCTGCGCTGCGGCGAGCCCGCCGCCGGCAACGATCGCGGAGCCGAAAATGACGGGGATGGGCGCCCGGACGATCATCGCCACGAGGTTGCCCAGGACGAGCACGGTCCCGAAGGCGACCATCCGCCTCCGGCCGCCCAGGTCGGCGCGGCGGCTCAGCCACGGCCCGATGAAGATGGCTCCGAGGCCGAACATCGCGAAAATCAGGGTCACCTGGTTGACCGGCAGCCCCAGCTGGTCGTTGGCGTACGGCCCGAACGTCGTGATCCAGCCGCCGAATGCCGCCGAGAACGCGAGGTTCCAGAGCCCGAGGGTCCCGAGCGGACGGATCGCCGCCACCTGCTCGCGGATCCGGGTGGCGAGCGCGGGATGCCCGGGCACAGCGCTCTCGACGGGGATCGGAGCAGCGGGTGCCACCGCGACGGCCGGCTCCGGAGGTAGGAACGCGATCGCCGACACCGCCGCCAGGGTTGCCGTGACCCCGACGACGATGAACGGGATCCGAAGGTCGGAGAGCGCGAGGAAGCCACCGAGCGCGGGACCCAGGACGGACCCGCTGGAGCCCGCGGCCGAGATGATGCCGTTCGTGAAGGCGAGCCGGGCGCGGTCCGCGACGCGGGCGATGTAGAGCCGCTCCGCGATGATCGACAGCCCGCCGCCGAAACCGGCAAGCGCCCGGAAGGCAATCAGCGGGATCGCGGCGCTCGCGGTCGCGATTAGCAGATTCGCGCCCGCGTACGAGAGCTGTCCGAGCGGGAGCTGCCGGCGCGGCGAGAGCCAGCCGCTCAGGACGCCTGAGCCCAGCTGCCCGACCGTGTTGGTCACCGCGAAGATGCTGACCATCAGCCCCAGCTCGCGGGGGGTCGCGCCCAGCTGGAGCGCGAACAGCGGCAAGAGCGGGAGCATGATCGAGACGCCGACCTGCGAGATAAAGGCGATCGCGGCGAGAACGACGATCGGGCGGTCCAGGTCGCGCGCGGCGGCGATGGCGCGGCGAGGGTCGAGACGCATTCGCGCAGGGTACGCGGTCCCGGCCCGGCTCTCGACCGGCGTCGTCAGGAGTCGTCAGGAGGCGGACGCTGGGTTGCGTTCGGCCGTGTCGTTGGGTCGCGCGGAATCGGCGGCAGGCGACCGTCGATGCCGAGGTCGCGATCGTGGGAGCTCGGGCAGTTCTGGCTCCGGCGGTAAAATTCGAACGCACGACCACGCGGTTCACGGCCACCGCGTTCTAAGCGTGATAGCGCACGGCATGAGTCCATTGGAAGAGGCGCGCCGGCGAATGGTTGACTGCCCACCCGACCCGGGCAACTCCACGGGGATCCGTTGGTCGCGGGGCGGACCATGAGATGACCTCGGTGAACAGGAGTCAGCGAGCATGATCAATGTCTGCATCGCCGGTGCCACCGGCTGGGCTGGACGCGCGCTCGTGGCTGGTGTCCTCGAGGCCGATGGCCTGGTGCTG
>JBKJVO010000075.1:0-2980 GCA_046717305.1 Candidatus Limnocylindrales bacterium | reverse complement strand
CCGAGGAAGTCCCGGAGTCCATGCTCGTCGTCCCGATGCGGCACAACGATCAGGTGATCGGGGTCATCACGCTGTCGAAGCTCGGCCTCAGGCAGTTCGATGACGACGACCTCCAGGTGCTGATGATCCTCGCCGACCAGGCCGCCACCGCCCTGGAATCGGCCCGGCTGCTCACGCGCACGGAATCCCTGGCCGCAGAGCTCCGGCGATTGCTCGAGATGAGCCAGGAGCTGTCCCAGACGCTGGATCCGAAGCAGGTCGGCGCAGTCATTGCCCGCCACCTCACGGTGGCCCTGGGCGTTGACACCTGTGTGATCAGCTCGTGGGATGTCCCGGGCGACCGCATCGTCTCGCTTGGCCAGTACCCGGATCGCGGCCTCGTGGAGAGTCAGCCGTCGTTCGCGCTCGCGGAGTACCCGGAGACGCGGCGCGTCCTCGAGGCGCAAGCCACCGTGATCATCGATGCCGAGGATCCCGCCGCGGATCCGGCCGAGTCGAAGATCCTGCGGGAGGAAGGCAGCCGGCTGCTGGCGATGATCCCGCTGATCGCGAAGGGTCAATCGGTGGGGGTCGTCGAGCTGATATCGGCCGCCTTCGTGCCATTCGACGAGAGTCGGCTGGCCCTCGCCCGGACGATGGCGAATGAGGCGGCGATGGCGCTCGAGAACGCCCGTCTGTACGAGGCGGCCCGCTCGCTCGCCGACCGCGACCCACTGACCGGCTTCTTCAACCACCGTGCCCTGTACGAGCGGCTTGGGGAAGAGTTCGTCCGGGCTCGCCGAGCCCGCCGACCGCTCAGCCTCCTCATGCTGGACGTCGACGACTTCAAGCTCGTCAACGACACCTTCGGCCACCAGTTCGGCGATCGAGGCCTGGTGCACCTTGCCGAGGTCGTCAAGGCCACCCTGCGGGTCTCCGACGTACCGGCCCGCTACGGCGGCGACGAGTTCGCCGTGATTCTGCCGGACGCGGATCTGGCGGCCGCGGAGGCCGTCGCCGCCCGCATCACGGAGGCGCTCGCGCGCAGTCCTCTCGTCGTGGACGGGCGCGGTCCGGTGCCGATCGGCGTGTCGATCGGGGTGGCAACGCTCGGGCCGGACGTCCGCGCCGCGACGGACATGATCGGGCACGCGGACGCTCGAATGTACGCGGCGAAGGCCGGCGGCGCGACCGGCATCGACTTCGACCAGCTCGCGGCGACGCTCGCCGTCAGGTAACGGCTGGTACGGAAGTACTGGTCCGCGATGGGACTCCGGTACCAGGCCGGCCGCTGGACGCCGGTCGCCAGGCGGCCCATGCTGTCGCCACGTGAACGCTGGATTCCAACGTCCATCGCGCCAGTCGGCGGAGGACCGTCCCATCCGCCGGACGTGGTGGCTCCTCTCCGGGGCGTTCCTCCTCCTCGCTCTCATCACTGGCCTCCGTGCGCTGACGTCCGGCGACGCCCTCGACTGGATCCCCGTTCTCGCTGTTGCGAGCGCGGTGGTTGCGGCGTTCGCCCACCGGGCGGCGGTCGCGAAGCTCGAAGCTCGGGGTCGTTCGGAGGTCGAGAGCTTCGCGCGAATCCTCCAGGGCCTGTCCCGGTCCGTCTCGGTGGATGCGATCGTGGGCGCGATCGTCGACGACCTTGCCGAGGGGACCGGCTCGGACCACGTGGTCGTCGTCCGGCGGCGCCCGGAGGGTGGAGCGCTGGAGGCGACGCTCGTCACCCGGCGGCCCGGGGTGCCCAACTCCAGCACAGTCCTCCCGATCGCCGATCTCGAATCGCCGCTCGATCGCCAGCTGCCGACCGCCATGCCGGTGCCCATCGACGTCTCCGGCTCCGCGTCGGCCGTGGAGCTTGTGGCAACACCAGTCGGCGCCCACCATGCGGCACTTGCCGGGGTGGCGCACGCCGGCGCAGCACTTGCCGGCGCAGCACTTGCCGGGGCCGCGCATGCCGGCCAGGCGCATGCCGGCCAGGTGCATGCCGGCCAGGCGCATGCCGGCCAGGCGCATGCCGGCCATGAACGGCCCGAGTCCGCCACCGATCCGTTCGGGCCGCCGGCCAGTGCGCACGCCAGGCGAGCCGACTCCAGGTCCAGTGTCGGGCCATCGCGCGCCGTGGCGCTCGTCGCGGCGCGCCGCGTGGCCGAGCGTTGGTCCCCCTGGCTCGCGAGGGTTCTTGACGACATCGGGATTGGCCATCCGCGTCGCTCCGCAGGCCCGCTCCTGTCACCCCGCTCGGAGGTCATGGGGCACGGTCCCACCGCGGCCATCACGGCACGGGTCGCGGACCGCGTGCGGAGCGTGTACGGCCTGAGTCACACCCTCGCTGCGCCCCTCTGGACCGAGGCGGGCGTGATCGGGGCGATCGTCCTCTCGCGTCGGGACCGCGAGCCGTGGCCGCAGGCGGCTCGGAGGCTCCTGGAGGGCGCTGCCGTGGAGGCCGCCGCCGCCATGGCCAGGGCCTACTCGTACCGCGAAGTTGCGGCGCACGCGTCCACGGACCAGCTGACCGGCCTCCCGAATCGCCGCTACTTCGACGAGTTCTGCGGCCTTCTCGCGCGGCGCCGGCGGTCAGGCGATGCAGTCGCCGTCCTGATGGTGGACATCGACAAGTTCAAGGTCCTGAACGATACCTACGGGCATCCGGTGGGCGACGAGGTGCTCAAGGCGGTCGCCGGCGCCATCGTCACCGCCGTTCGCGAGGAGGACGTGCCCGCGCGAGTCGGCGGAGAGGAATTCGCCGTCCTGCTGCGCAATCCCGGGCCGGACGTCGCGGTCGAGGTGGGGGAGCGCGTCCGCCAGGCCGTCAGCACGCTGGACCTTCGCCACCACGGCGTGCACAGCGTCACCGTCTCCGTCGGGGTCGCCAACGCCCGGGGGTCGGATGAGCCGATCCCATCGATCGTGGACCGGGCCGACCGGGCGCTCTATCGCGCCAAGCGTGCCGGCCGGGACCGCGTGATCGCCGCCTGACCCACCGCGGGGCGCCGAC
>JBKJVO010000074.1:0-6164 GCA_046717305.1 Candidatus Limnocylindrales bacterium | reverse complement strand
GAGATGCAGCTCGCCCACAACAACCGCAAGCTCGCCGGCGACGTCGACACCGTCTTCTTCATGACCGCCCTCGAGCATGGCTACGTGAGCTCGAGCCTGGTGAAGGAGATCGAGGCCTTCGGCGGCGATGTCTCGGAGATGGTGCCCGCGGCAGCGGCGGCAGCCCTCCATGACGCGGCGGGCCGTCGGTGATCCGTCGCCCCGTGCGATAATCGCGCCAATCCATCTGGACTCGCTCGGAGGACCCTGCACTGGACATCATCTTCCTCCTGGAGCGGCTCGAATCCCTGATCGCCACGGGCCGGTCCCTGCCGCTGACTCGAAACGTCGTCGTGGACCGCGACGCCGTCCTCGATCTCGTCGATCAGCTCCGCGTTGCGATCCCCGAGGAAGTGCGGGCGGCGAAGCGGATCAACTCCGAGGGCGAGCGGATCATCGAGAAGGCAGAGGAGGAGGCGACGCGGATCGTCAGCCGCGCGCAGGAGCAGGCCGCATTCCTCATCGGTGAGCGCGGTCTCCTCGAGCTTGCCGAAACCGAGGGCGGGCGGATCATCGACGACGCCCAGGCGGCCGGGGACGCGGTCCGGGCCGGAGCGGACGACTACGCGTTCCAGATGCTTGCGGCGCTGGAGGCCGAGGTGACCAAGGCGCTCGCCGGAATCCAGAAGGGGATCAGTGTCCTGGACGACCGGCGGGCCGAGCTCGCCGAGGCCGAGGCGGAGGCGGAGGACGCGAACGACCTCGGCGCCGACGAGGACGAGTCGTTGGACGATGACGAGGACGCACCTCCCACGTCATACCGGTGACCCGTTTCGAACCCTTGACCTACCCGCTCGCCGGGCTTCTCGCCCAGCCGCCCGGTACGCGCGTGACCTACCCGATCGCCGGGGTCACGATCGCACTCGATGACGAGATGCGCCTGGCCGCCCCGATCGAGGGCGCGATCAGCGTCACCCGGACCAGCCGCGGCATCTTCCTGGACGCGTCCCTCGGGACGGTGATCGCAGGAACCTGCAGCCGCTGCCTCATCGACATCGAGATCCCGCTCGCGCCCCGGATCGTTGAGGAGGTCCTGCCCACCATCGACCTCGCGTCCGGCGCACCGGTCGATCGCGTCGCCGAGCCGGACGCCGTCCGGCTGACGGATCACCACGAGCTCGAGATGGCACCGCTCGTCCGCGAGGCGGTGTCGCTCGCCGAGCCGATCGCGCCACTCTGCCGGCCGGACTGCCCCGGACTCTGCCTGGAGTGCGGTGCGCGCCTGGCAGACGGTCACGCGGGTCACGTCGAGGATGAGATCGACCCGCGGATGGCCTCGCTGCAGGGGTTCCGGGTCGACGCCGACGCGGAGAACGGGTAGACTCCGCCCTCGGTCCCGTGCCTCCGCGCTCCGGGCCTTCCGAATTCGTCTGCGATCCCGGCGGCATGTCGCGCGTGCCGCGTCGCCCGTGCCGTCACGAGACGGCGAGGGTCTCGAAAGGAGCAACACGACACCATGGGCGTACCCAAACGAAGGGTTTCCCACGCTCGTCAGGGCGATCGCCGCGCGCATCTCGCGCTGACACTTCCGCAGCTGGAGGAGTGCACGCACTGCCACCAGCCGAAGCGTTCACATCGCGCCTGCCCGAACTGCGGGTACTACGGCGGCCGGCCGGTTCTGGAGATCAAGACCCCCAAGGACAACGAGCCCGCGTCCTGACCCCATGAACCACCAGTCCGCCGCGACGGAGGTCCCCGGCGGTGGCGTCCGGATCGCGGTTGACGCGATGGGCGGCGATCACGGCCCGTCGGAGGTTGTTCCGGGTGCGCTGGCCCACGCCCGCGCCCATCCCGAGGACCGGGTCCTCCTCGTCGGCGACGAGAGAATCATTCGATCGCTCGCGGGGACGCTCCCGTCGAACGTCTCGATCGTGCCGGCCAGCCAGGTCATCGAGATGCACGAGCACCCCGCGCTCGCGCTCCGCGAGAAGAAGGACGCTTCCATCCTGGTGGCCTGCGACCTCGTTCGCCGGGGTGAGGCGGATGCGGTGATCACGGCGGGGCATACCGGCGCCGCCATGGCCGCCGCCGTCCTCCGCATCGGGCGGCTTCCGGGCGTGGACCGGCCGGCGCTCGCCGTCCAGATGATCCGGGCCGGATCGCCGTTCGTGCTGCTCGACATCGGGGCCAACCCCGATTCGACGCCGGAGAACCTGGCCCAGTACGCGCGAATGGGCGCGATCTTCGCCGAGCGTGTGCTCGGGCTTCCGAACCCGCGTGTCGCGCTCCTGTCGATCGGCGAGGAGAAGGGCAAGGGGGACGCCCGGATCCAGCGTGCGACCGAACTCCTCGATACCTCCGGGCTCCGGTTCGTCGGGAACGTCGAGGGCAAGGACCTGATCGGTGATCACGCCGATGTCATCGTGACCGACGCCGTTACCGGAAACGTGCTGATCAAGTTCTTCGAGGGCCTCTCGACCTTCATCTTCGATCTCTTCCAGGGCGAGTTCCGGGCATCGTTGCGCGGGAAGCTGGCCTATCTGCTTTTCCGGCCGGGGATCGCGCGCATCCGTGACGTCTTCGACTACGAGAAGGCGGGTGGGTCGCCGCTTCTGGGCGTTCGCGGATCCGTGATCATCACCCACGGGCGCGCCAGCCGGCGCATGATCGGCTTCGCCTGTGCGGTTGCGGCCGAGACCGCGCGGACGGGCGTGCCGGCCCTGATCGCCGGCGCGCTCCGTGAGGACGCGGCGAAGACGGCTGCGGAAAGCGCATCCGCCGGCGACGCCGGGTCGCCGTCGGTGTTGGATCCGGAGGCTGTGCCATGAGCGGACCGCACCTGTCCGTCGGACGAGGGGTCATCGTGGAGATGGCCCGCCTCGCCGCATTCGAGGTTCCGGGCGTCCTTCGGGTCGCGCGCGGAGGTCCGGCCTGGAGGGCCGTCTTCCGTGGCGGCTCCGTCGCCGTCCGCGTCCGGATCGAACGTGTGGATGTGCGCATCTGGATCGTCGCCCGACCCGGTGCCGATCTGGGATCCGTCGGGAGACAGGTCCGCGTCGCCGTGGCGGCGGCCGTCGAACGCCTTCTGGGGTTGCGCCTCGGGTCGGTCACCGTCGTGGTCGATGGCATCGGCAGCTGAAATCCTCAGAATCCTCGGGCGAATGGCGTCGCGGCGCTCCGCCTTCGACCTCGGAGGGCGAATGACAAATCGACGGGGAGGTTGCCGGCCCTCGGACGGCGTGCGATCTCGACGAGCCGGGCGGCGCGTTGCCCTCGCGGCCGTCTTCGAAGCCGAGTTCGGTCAACGCACGGCGACCGCCGTCCTGGAGCGCCTGCTGGCGGAGACGGAGGCGGACCCGGGCGCCGCGGCGCTGGCCCGTGAGCTCGTCGCGGCTGTCGTGGAACATCGAGACACGATCGACGCCCGGATCGAGGTCGTCGCCCCCCAGTATCCGGTCACCCAGCTCGCCCGGATGGACCGTGCGCTGCTCAGATGCGCCATCGGTGAGGTGCTACACTCGCCGACGCCGGCCCGGGTGGCGATCGCCGAGTGGGTCGAGTTGGCGCGAACGTACAGCGGAGACCCGATGCGTCGCCTGATGAATGGCGTGCTCGGAACGATTGCACGAAATACCAGCGGCGCCTGAGCCGCCGGCACCCGAAACTCCGAGGAGGGAGTCTGTGGCCACCACCTACGAGCGACTCAAGAAGATCGTCATCGAGCAGCTCGGGGTTGACGAGGAAGAGGTCAAGCCGGAGGCTTCCTTCGTCGACGACCTGAACGCCGATTCGCTCGATCTCGTCGAGCTGATCATGAGCCTCGAGGAAGAGTTCGGAACGGAGATCTCGGATGAGGACGCCGAGAGGATCCGCACCGTCCAGGACGCCGCGGACTACATCGACGAGCGCACGACCTAGGTCCGATTCACCGGACCAACGGACACCGGTCCCCGGGCCGCAGCGCGCCACCCGGATCGTGGATCGGATCGATGACCTCGTCGCGCGACTCGGCCTCCCGATCGGTGATCGCGCGCTCATCGCCCAGGCCCTGACACACTCGTCCTGGATGCACGAGCATCCGGGCGAGGCGGCCGGTCACAACGAGCGTCTGGAGTTCCTTGGCGATGCCGTGATCACGCTCGCCATCTCCGAGGCGCTGTTCGCGCATCACCCGGACGATGACGAGGGAGTCCTCTCCTCGCGCCGGGCCGCGATCGTCAGCACCGCCGGCCTCGCCCGTCTGGCGGGCCGCATCGGTCTCGGCGACGAGCTCCGACTTGGCGAGGGCGAGGCCCTTCGCGGCGGACGCCTGCGCCCGTCGCTGCTGGCCTCGGTCCTGGAAGCGCTCGCCGGCGCCATCTTCGTCGATGCCGGCTGGGATGCCGCCCGGTCATGGGTGACCCGGATGGCCGAACCGGAGATTCGGGCCGCACTCCCGCCGGCCGCCCTGAAGAGCCCCAAGAGCCGGCTGCAGGAGCACACCCAGCGGAGCTCCGGCGGGCGGCCCCTGTACCGGTTGCTCGACGCACTGGGACCGGACCACGAGAAGGTCTTCCGCGTCGAGGCGGTCGTTGATGGTGACGTACTCGGATCGGGAACCGGGCCGTCGAGACGTGACGCGGAGACGAATGCCGCCGCGGAGGCGCTCGAGGCCATCAGGGCGATGGAGCCCGCCATCAGTGGACGCCAACCGTCATCGGCCGCACCCGAGGCAGGTGAGGCATGAGCGCACCGGCCCGCCTCCTCTCCGTTCGGTTGCAGGGGTTCAAGTCGTTCGCGGAGCGAACGCTGGTGAGCTTCGGGCCCGGTATCAGCGCGATCGTCGGGCCGAACGGCTCCGGAAAGAGCAACCTCGCGGACGCCCTCCGGTGGGCGCTCGGCGAGCAGGGCCGGGCGCTGCGATCGCGGAAGGCGGAGGACGTCATCTGGGCCGGCTCGGAGCGGAGGTCCGCCGTCGGGATGGCCGACGTCCAGCTCACGCTCGACAATGCCGATGGGCTGCTGCCCGTCGAGTTCGGGGTCGTGGAGCTCGGTCGACGCCTCTACCGCTCGGGCGAGAACGAGTACCTCCTGAACCGGCAGCGGGTTCGCCTGCGCGACCTGGTGGACCTGCTCGACGCCGCCCACCTCGCCGAGAACGCCTTCCTGTTCATCGGCCAGGGCATGGTGGACCAGGCCCTCGCGCTCCGTCCGGAGGAACGCCGCCCGCTCTTCGAGGAGGTCGCGGGCGTGCGCCGCCACGAGCGCCGACGGCGGCGCGCGGAGGAGCAGCTCGTCGAGTCCGAGGGGAACCTCGCGCGGGTGGAGGACATCCTGGCCGAGCTCCGCCCGCAGGCACGGCGCCTCGCGGCGCAGGCCGAGCAGCAGGCGACGCGCGCGAACGCGGGCGACGAGCTCGCCACCGCCCTCATCGCCGCCGCCCACGCCCGCTGGTACAACGTGGCGGCCCGCATCACCGACGCCGCGGACCGGCTCGCGCGGGCGCGTGCCGACGTGGATGGGTCACTCACCGAACTCACATCGGCCGAGTCCGCCGCCGCCGCGCTGGCCGGCTCACTCGGAGAACGGGCCGCGTCGGCCGCGACACTCCGACGGCGGCTTGACGAAGGCCGCACGACCCTGACCACTGCGCAGCTGCGCGACGGGCAGCTGGCGTCCGAGGCGGCGACGATCGCCCGGGATCTCGAACGACTCGGGTCCGAGCGCGTGGCGGCGGAGGCGGACCTCGCGGACCAGCGGCGCCGCCTCGCGGAGCCGGTTCCAGCTCGAGACCTGGAGGCAGACGCGGCGCTGTCGGGCGCCGAGCGCGCCCTGGCGGACGCCCTCGCCGAGCTTGCGGCGCTCCAGACCGCGACGAGCGCACGGGACTCGGATCTCGCGGCGGTGCGGCGCGCCGCCGCAGCCCGGGCCGCCGAAGTGGACCTGACACGGCGGCGGCTCACGGAGGCGGAACGGGCCGCCGCAGCTGAAGCCGCCCGGGCGCTCGAGGGCGCAACCCGGCTCACCGAGGCCGAGGTCGCACGGACGGCGGCGGCCGAGGGCCTGGAAGGTGCCGCCACGGTGGAGATCGAGGCCGCTGGCGCACGGGCGGATGCCGATCGTCTGCTCGAGCAGCGAGCGGCCGAGGCTCGAACAGCAGCGGAGCGCGCGGCCGATGCCGCCGCCGGACTCGCCGGGCTCCAGGC
>JBKJVO010000073.1:0-4651 GCA_046717305.1 Candidatus Limnocylindrales bacterium | reverse complement strand
TGGAACCTCGCCCGGAGGCGCTCCTCGACGACGGCCGAGACCTGGACGCGGCCCGGCACGCCCGTCGATTCCATCCGGCTCGCCAGGTTCACGGTATCGCCCCAGATGTCGTAGATGAACTTCTTGGTGCCGATGACGCCTGCGACGACCGGCCCGCAGTTGATCCCGACCCTGAAGCGGACCCCGAGGCGCATGGCCGCCTCGATCTCCGCGATCCGAGCCGCCAGCGCGATCGCCATTCGGGCCACGCGCTCGGTGTGATCGGGCGACGGGTCCGTGAGCCCGCCGACGACCATGTACGCGTCGCCGATCGTCTTCACTTTCTCGAGCCCGTGCTCATCGACGAGGTTGTCGAAGACCGTGAAGACCTCGTTGAGGACCGCCACGAGCTCTTCCGGGCGCATCGCGCTCGACAGCTCCGTGAACCCGACGATGTCGGCGAATAGGAGGGTCACGTCGTCGAACCGGTCCGCGATCAGTTGTTCGCCACGGCGGAGCCTGTCCGCGATGGGCTCCGGCAGGATATTGAGGAGCAGGCGCTCGTTCTCGCGGTGCAGCCTCTCGAGCTGCTTCGCAGCGGTGATGTCCGTGCCGTAGACGTTGATGAAGCCGAACTCGGGCACGTCCACCGGCAAGAGGGCGTAGGTCCGGCCGTCGCTCGCCAGCTCGACCGTTTCGCCGGACGTCGCGCCGGGCTCGGCGCGGACGCCGCCGAGCAAGAGCGCCCGGATCTCCTCCGGGACCACGGCCCCGACGCGGCAACCAAGGCCGTCCACGAGTCTGCGGCTGGCCGGGTTGGCGTAGACGAGCCGCCCGTCCCGGTCGAGCCGGAAGACCGGGTTCGGATTCTGGTCGGGGAACCGCGCCACGGCCTTCCGGGCGGTGACGTCTGTGCCGTACAGGTTCACGAACCCGAACTCCGGGACGTCCACCGCGACGACCTCGAACGTTCTTGCGCCGACCGGTACCTCGAACGGTTCGCCGGAGGCCGCCGCCGCCCTGATCGCGCCCAGCCACGGCTCGGGAACCGGCGCGCCGACCGCCGCGCCGATCGCTTCGGCGAGCGACGCACTCGCCCGGTTGGCATAGAGGAGGCGGCGGTCAATGGTGACCCGGAGGACGGGGTTCGGGTTCTGATCCGGAAACCGGCTGATCGCCGCAATCTGCTCACCGGTGAGCTGCGGCGGGTCGGGCTGATCAGGCGAGCGGGACGCGCCCATGTGCAGATCGTAGTCCCGTCCGGCCGCCGCGACGCGGCGTACCCGACCGGCGCGCATACGCGGCCGCCCCGCCCCTCGGGTTTGACACTTGTTGCGACTCAGTATCAGTATTGATCCCTGATGCGGCGACTCGTGGCGCTCCTCGTGCTCTTGCTGGCCGCCTGCGGCGGCGGCGCCGGCACGCCAGGCGGCGGCTCGCCCGGCCAGGACGGAACGATCGGCGTCGTGACGACCTCGACGGTCTTCGCGGACATGGTCCGGAACGTCGGTGGCGACCGCGTCACGGTGACGAGCCTCGTTCCGGCCGGCGCGGACGTCCACACGTATCAGGCGAAGCCGGACGACCTCCGCGCCGTCTCGGCCGCGCGACTCATCGTCATGAACGGGCTGGGCCTGGACGACTGGCTCGAGACGACGATATCGGCCGCGTCGGCGGGGGCAACGGTGGTTCGCCTCGCCGTGGATCTGCCCGGCTTCGAGGTCCTGCCCGGCGACAATCTCGCTGCACCGAACCCGCATCTCTGGATGGACGTGACCTACGCGCGCCGCTACGTGGCCCGGATCGGCGAGGCGCTCGCGGCAGCGGACCCGACCGGAGCCGCCGCGTACGCGGCCAATGCCGCGACCTACGACGCCCGGCTCGCGGACCTCGATGGCTGGGTGAGGGTTCAGGTCGAGACGATCCCTTCGGCCGGCCGGAAGTTCGTCATGTTCCATGAGGCCCTGCCGTACTTCGCCCGCGCCTACGGTCTGACCGTGGTCGGGGTCGCGGTGGAGGCGCCCGGCCAGGACCCGAGCGCCGGCGAGATCGCGGCGCTCGTGGACGCCATCCGGGCGAGCGGGGTGAAGGCCATCTTCAGCGAGGACCAGTTCCCCACGGCGCTCGTGGACCAGATCGGCCTGGAGACGGGAGCGACGGTCGTCGCCGACCTGTTTGATGATTCCCTCGGCAAGGACCCCGTGGTCTCATACGAGGCGCTCATCCGCTGGGACGTTGAACACCTCGTGCAGGCGCTCCGGTGACGGCGGCTCATCCGCCGGCCGCCACGACCCAGCGGCAGGCCGCGGCAGCCAATGGGTCCGCCACCCGCGCCCCGAGCGTCCGGCTCGCCGCGGTCTCGGTCGGCTACGACGACCAACCGGTGCTCGAGAATATTGACCTGTCCCTGCCGACTGGATCCCTGACCGCCGTCGTGGGTCCGAACGGTGGCGGCAAGAGCACGCTCCTCAAGCTCATTGCCGGCCTGCTCAAACCCTGGTCCGGCACGGTGGAGGTGTTCGGTGGCCGCCCGGGCGAACACGCACGATCGGTCGCCTATGTACCGCAGGCGGAGGCGGTGGACTGGAGCTTCCCAGTGGCCGCCGGGGACGTCGTCATGATGGGCCGCTATCCCCGACTCGGTCCCCTCCGTCGACCGGGCGCCGCGGATCACGCCGCGGTCGCGCGGGCCCTCGAGCAGGTCGGGATGACGCCGTTCGCGCGCCGCCAGATCGGGGCGCTCTCGGGTGGCCAGCGCCGCCGCGTCTTCCTCGCCCGCGCGCTCGCATCCGAGCCGGACCTGTACCTCCTGGACGAGCCCGTGACCGGCGTGGACAACGCGACGCAGGAGGACCTCATGGGCGTCCTCGATGCCGAGGCCGGGGCTGGCAAGACCGTCATCGCAACCACCCACGACCTCGCGTCTGCGGCGCAGCATTTCCGGGCGATCGTCGCGATCAACCGGACGATCATCGTCCACGGCGACGCGAGCCTGGTCCTCGATGCCGACGTCCTGCTCCGAACGTACGGCGGGCACCTGCTCTTCGTGGGCGATCGGGCCGTCCTGATCGATGACGCCCACCACCACGACGAGGCCCACGGTGGCGAGGTCCATCACCACGAGGATGCCGGCGGATCGGGGGGTCGCCGGCCGTGAACCTCGTGCTGGAACCGCTCGCCTACGAATTCTTCGTCCGCGCGCTCACGGCCTCGGTCCTCGTCGGGCTCGTCTGCGCGGTCGTCGGGACGTACATGGTCCTCCGCGGGCTGGCGTTCATGGGTGACGCCCTCAGCCACGCTGCCTTTCCCGGCGTCGTGGCGGCGTATCTGCTCGGGGCGCCGTTCTACCTCGGGGCGACGATGGCAGCGGTCGGGACGGCCCTCGCGATCGGCTGGATCACACGACGGGGCCGCCTCCGCGGCGACACGACGATCGGCGTCCTGTTCGCGGGGATGTTCGCGCTCGGGATCTTCCTGTTCAGCACGATCCCGAACTACGTCGGGGACCTGTTCGGGTTCCTGTTCGGCCAGGTCCTGGGGATCAGTGGTGGGGACCTCGTCGCGCTTGCGGTTCTCAGCGTGATCGTCCTGGGCGTCGTCACCGTGCTCTGGAAGGAGTTCCTGTACGCAACGTTCGACCCGCTGGCCGCCGCCGCGTCCGGGCTGCCCGTCGCCGCGCTCGAGTACCTCTTCCTGGGACTCATCGCGCTCACGATCGTGATCAGCCTTCAGGCCGTCGGCATCATCCTCGTCGTCGCGATGCTCGTGACCCCGGCGGCGACCGCCCAGCTCCTCGCCGAGCGGTTCTCCCGGCTGATGCTGATCGCCATCCTGATCGGGATCCTCGCGCCGATCGCGGGCCTGTATCTCAGCTTCTGGACGAATACCGCGAGCGGCGCGCTCATCGTCCTCGTGGAGACCGCGGCGTTCCTCGTCGCACTCGCCCTTGGTCCGCGAACCGGCCTGCTCCGCCGACGGAGGCACGCGGCCTCTGCCTGAGCGGCTCGTCGGCGGACAACGCAGACGCCGGCGCGACGAATAGGTTTCTACATTCCGACGGGAACGTTCTCGCAGGTTCGTGACGGCACCCCGGCCGGCCGGGCAGCGATGACCGCGGCCCAGCTCTCGGGTGCCAGGATCGCCCTCCAGGCCTCGAGGCCACCCGCGGCCTCGAGCGCGGCCTGGCCCTTCCCCCGGTCGTCGGGACGAGGGCCGCCTGTGCCGCGCTCGCCGTATCGCGGGCGACCCACTATCGCCGAGCCAGGAGTCCGCGGCTCGGACCGCCGGCCCCACGCCCCCGCCCGGCCCGGGCGCTCTCCGAGACCGAGCGGACGGCGGTCCTCGACCTCCTCCATTCCGATCGGTTCGTCGATGTCGCGCCCGGCGCCGTCGTGGCCACGCTCCTCGACGAGGGGACGTACCACGCCTCGGAGCGGACGATGTATCGGATCCTGGCGGGGGCCGACGAGGTCCGCGAGCGGCGTGCCGTGCTGCGCCATCCCGCCTATGCCAAGCCCGAGCTGCTGGCCAGCGGGCCGAACGAGCTGTGGAGCTGGGACATCACCAAGCTGCGCGGTCCGGCCAAGTGGACGTCCTACCAGCTCTACGTGATCCTCGACGTGTTCAGCCGTTACGTGCCCGGCTGGATGGTCGCCCATCGCGAGAGCGCGAT
>JBKJVO010000072.1:0-9585 GCA_046717305.1 Candidatus Limnocylindrales bacterium | reverse complement strand
GCTCCGGCCGGGACGCATGGGCCGGGCATCCCGATCAGAATCGTCGCCACATCTTCCCCCGAGCACGACGCGCCGGGGACCTCGGAGCCGTCGACCGCGCTCCGGCTGAACGGTGTTTCGTGCTGGTACGGGAGCTTCCGCGCCATCCGCGAGGTGTCGCTCGACATCGAGCGGCGCCGGGTCACGGCCCTCATCGGACCCTCGGGCTGCGGGAAATCCACCCTGCTCCGGACGATGAACCGGATGAACGACCTCGTGCCGACGTTCCGCCTCGACGGCGGGGTCAGCTTCGACGGGGTTGACATCTACGGGCGGGGCGTGGACCCGGTGGTCGTCCGCCGCCGTATCGGGATGGTCTTCCAGAAGCCGAACCCGTTCCCGAAGTCGATCTACGACAACGTCGCCTTCGGGCCGCGGATCAACGGCTTCCGCGGCGACCTGGACGAGCTCGTCGAACGGAGCCTCCGGCGCGCGGCGCTGTGGGACGAGGTGAAGGACAAGCTCCGCCAGTCCGGGCTCTCGCTGTCGGGTGGCCAGCAGCAGCGACTGTGCATCGCCCGGACGATCGCGACGGATCCGGAGGTCATCCTCATGGACGAACCGTGCTCCGCGCTCGACCCACGGGCGACGCTCCAGATCGAGGAGCTGATGGCCGAACTGTCGCGGGACTATACGATCGTCATCGTGACCCACAACATGCAGCAGGCGGCGCGGGCCTCGCACACGACGATCTTCATGACGATGGACGACGATCGTGCCGGGTACGTGGTGGAGCGCGGCCCGACGCTCCGGATCTTCACGAACCCGGAGCACCGGCTGACAGAGGACTACGTGTCCGGGCGATTCGGGTGATGGAGCGACCGACGAACGAATCCACGCTGGAGGGCGGGACCGCGGGAGCGGCGCAGGGCCCGCGGTCTCGCGGCGCCCTGGACCGCGAGGAACGCGAAATCAAGGACGCGGTCCTGCGCATGGGGTCGCGGGTCGAGCGCCAGATTGCGACGGCGATCCGCGCCTTCGTCGCTCGGGACGGTGGCCTCGCGGAAGCGGTGATCGCGGGCGATCTCGAGATCAACGAACTGCAGCGCGAGGTCACGGACCTCATTGCGATCACGATCGCGACCCAGGCGCCGGTGGCACGCGACCTCCGGTTCCTCCTGGCCCTGAACCACGTGGCCTCCGAGCTCGAGCGGATCGGCGACCACGCCGTCGGGGTAGCGAAGCAGGTCCGGCGCCTTCCCGACGGGGCTTCGGTGCCGGCGGCGACCGAGCTGGCCACGATGGGCGAGCTGGCGGCGTCTCTCGTCGGCGGGATCCTGCGCGCGCTCGTGGACGCGGACAGCGAGGCGGCCCGCGCCGTGGCCGCCGGGGACGACGACATCGACCACGCCTACGGGCGCATCTTCACGGCCGCGGTCGCGGAGATGCAGCGGGACCCCGACGCCGTCGAGCGCGGCACGCGGACGATTCTCGTGGCCCACTGGCTCGAGCGGATCGGCGACCGCGTGACGAATATCGCCGAGGATGTCGTGCATTTGGCGACGGGCCGGGTCGAGGCCCTGAACCCGTAGGATGGGCACCGTGGTCGACGATCCGAGACCCCCGACCCGCATCCTTGTGCTGTGCACCGGCAACAGCTGCCGGAGCCAGATGGCGGAGGCGTACCTCTCGCGGGCCGGCGGGACTCGCGTGGCGGTCTCCTCGGCGGGCACGCACCCGTCGGTCGTCCATCCACTGACGATCCGCGCCCTCGCCGAGCGCGGCATTGACTGGTCGAGGGCCCGCTCGAAGTCGATGACCGAGTTCCTGGACTCGCCGTTCGACGTCGTCGTCACGGTCTGCGACGACGCGCTCGAAGCGTGCCCTGTCTTCCCGGGCGGCGGTCGGCGCGTGCACCGGGCCTTCCGCGATCCGGCATTGGCCACCGGGACGGAGTCGGAGCGGCTGGCGGTCTACCGGGAGGTCCGCGACGAGGTGGAGCGCTGGGCGGGGGCGTTCATCGCCGACCTCTGAGCTCTGGCGCGCGGGAGCGACCGGGGCCTGCCTGTCCAGCAACGACGTTGTCGACAGGTTCCGGCATGCGACCCAGGCGGCGCGGTTCGTGTCATCTCGACATGGGAGGACGCCTCGGTGCGTTCTCGGGGCGGAACTGCGCGGTGGAGCACCGGCTGGCGGATTGAACCCGCCCGATCCACGCTCGGCCACCGCCGCCGAACCCGGTCCGGAGCCGCACGATGTGCCGAGTCGTCCGTGGATGTCGAGATGACAACTTGCGGGGGCGCGGCGGCCTCGCCGGAGCGCGCGGCGTGGCGTGCGCGGGAGCGACCGGGGTTCCGAGCGCTAGCTCGTCGGGACTACCGGGGTGACCGGCACGGCGTCGGTCGGTGCCGGGCGCCGGCGGGCGAGCTCGCTGTCGAGCAGCGCTGCGGCCCGCGCATCGGCGTCCGCGAACTAGACTTCGGGTCGCTCCTGTACGCCGACGACGCCCGCGCGGCGCTCCCGGACGCGGCCGTCCTCGCATCGCTCGGGTGCGGCAATCCGACCGCCGTCGCCGAGCTCCGCGAGGGTGAGACCATCCTGGATCTCGGGTCCGGCGGCGGCATCGACGTCCTCCTCTCCGCCCGCCGCGTGGGCCCGACCGGCCGCGCGATCGGCGTGGACATGACCGACGAGATGCTCGACCTCGCGCGACGGAATGCCACCGAGGCCGGCGCGACGAACATCGAGTTCCGGAAGGGGACGATCGAAGACCTGCCGCTGGAGGCAGGCTCGGTGGATGTCGTCATCAGCAACTGCGTGATCAATCTCGCCGCCGACAAGGCCGCGACGTTCACCGAGATCGCCCGCGTCCTCCGCGTCGGTGGCCGGATGGGCGTCAGCGACGTCGTCGCGGACGACCGGCTGACCCTCGAAGAGCGGGCCGAGTGCGGCAGCTTCGCCGGCTGCATCGCCGGCGCGCTCTCGTTCTTCGAGTATCGCTCTGGTCTGGAGGCTGCCGGGCTCGTGGACGTCGTCGTCGAGCCGACCCATGCTGTCGGTGACGGACTGCACGCGGCGATCATCCGGGCCACCAAGCCCGCAGGCTGGACGGGCGTAGACACGGGGAGGCTCAGGGCGGCGCTCCCCTCCCCCGCCGCGACCCGCCAGCTCGCGATGCTCGACGGCTCCCCGTGTGGCTGCGGCAGCGCGGGCTGCTGCTAGCGCGACAGGACCCGGCCGCGCCCTCCGACTGTGTTATCCGTCGAGCGCTGCCGCCTCCACGCACAGCACGCTGACGCCGAGGCGCGCGAGTCGACCTCCCGTCGATCGCCGGCGCACGGTCCAGGCCGCCACGTCCAGTCCGGCCGCCGCCGCCCGCGCCACGCCGGCCGCGTCGATCGCACGCCATTCGACCGACAGTCCCCGACATCCCAGCTTCGCGGCGAGCGCCACCGTGGCGGGCGCGAGGTCCTGGGCGTTCAACCAGCGCGTCCACGCGGGCCGGAGTCCACCCAACCAGACGAGCGTCTCCGCCTCGAACGACGACACGACCGTCCGCCCGAGGTCCGGCCCCCGGGCCGCCTCGAGAACGGGGATCACGGCGGGCACCGGCTGGCCCTTCAGCTCGACGTCGAGGAACGGTGATGGCCCCGCCATCTCGAGGACGGCGGCGAGCGTGGGCACGCCGATCGCGACGAGCTCCTCCATCGAGAGCTCCTCCGGGCGGCCATGCCGGCCCTGGACCCGGTCCAGCGTGTCGTCGTGCAGAAGGATCGGGATCCCGTCGCGCGAGCCACGGACGTCGAACTCGAGGCCGTCGCAGGCAGGGTTCGCGAGCGCCGCGGTCATCGCCGCGAGCGAGTTCTCCGGTGCGGCCCGCCAGTCGCCGCGATGCGCGAGCCGGAGCGGCCGGGCCACGATCAGCCTCCCGTGGCGACGCGGGCCACGAGGCCCAGGTGATCCGACGGGTAGAGCGTTGGGTCGTCCACCGCGGGCCGGTCAAAGGCGAGCCGGCAGGCCGTCGCGCGGAGCGGGCCGTGGAGCCAGATGTAGTCGAGACAGCCCGGATCGCCGTCCGTGTCCATGCCCGGCGCCTGGATGCCGGAGGGCCACGTGACCGCCGGCTCCGCGCCGTTCGCCTCCGCATACGCCGATCGGAACCCGGAATCCACCATGACGCGGTACGTCGCCTCGACCGGTTCGGCGTTGAAGTCGCCAACGACGATCGTCCCGCCCGGAGACGGCCGGTCCTCCAGCCACGCAACGAGCGCGCGGGCCTGCTCCTCGCGCGCGCCCTCGTCCTCCGGGAGGTGGTGGAGGTGCGTGACGACCATCGCGATCGACTGCCCGCCGGGGATTGCGACCGACACCCGGAGGGCGGATCGCTTCCGCCCGAGCTCCAGCCGCTCCGGCGACGGCCCCGACGCGGCGAGTGGCGCGCGGACGAGGACGCTGTTGCCGTACTCCGGCCGGCCCGCCCAGCCGCGGTGGACTTCGTACCGGCCCTCACCGGCGGCCCCCAGGAGCCGGTCCTGCCCGACCGCGAAGACGCACTCCTGTACGCCCAGGAGATCCGGCTGGAGCGCCGCCATGTCGGCGAGGAGCAGCGGCAGCCGCTCCGGCCAGCGATCGGCGATGTTCCGAAGATTGAGGGTCGCCACGTCCAGGTTCGGCATCAGGCTCCTTCCGCTGGTACCGGATCCCGCGCCAGATCCGGCACCGGCAGGGTCATCGTGAACGTGGCGCCGGCGCCCTCCGCAGACGCCACCGTCAGTCGGCCACCGTGGCCATCCACGATGTGGCGGGCGATTGCGAGGCCCAGGCCGGTTCCACCGCCGGCGCTCCGCGAACGGTCCGCCTTGTAGAACCGCTCGAAGATCCGTGGCAGGTCCGCGGCGGCGATCCCGACTCCCTGATCCGCGACGGAGGCCGCGATCGACCCGCCCGTCGCCCGAACCGTGACGGTGACAATGGAGTCCGGCGGGCTGAACTTCACGGCGTTGTGGATGAGGTTCGAGAAGACCTGTCCGAGCCGGGCCGCCTCCCCCCGCACGAACGGGATGCCCCGCGCAACGCCGACCTCGAGACGGATCCCCTGGCGCTCCGCAAACGGCCGGAGCCGCTCGACCGATTCGGTCGCGATCCGCCCGAGATCGATGTCGTCGAGATGCAGCTGCTGCCCTCCGCTCTCGATCCGGGCGAGGTCCAGGAGCTCGGTGACCATCTCGGCGATCGCGTCCGTTTCGACCGCGAGCTTTGCGATCCGCTCGCGCATCCGGGCGGGCACGCCGTCGCCCGCCGCCTCGGCGTCCCGGGCGAGGGTCTCCGCGAGGAGGCCGACCGTCGTGATCGGGGTCCGCAGCTCGTGCGACAGGTTATCGATGAACTCGGCCCGGATCCGCTGCAGGCGGCGGAGCTCGGCCACGTCCTCGAGGACCAGCCAGATGCCGAGGATCGGCGAACGCCGGGCGCGGACGATGAGCGTCGGGCCGTCCGGCTCGTGCAGCGTGACCTCGCCCGAGGCCGTTCCCCGCTCGGCGGCCGCCCGAGCAAGCGCTTCCACACGGTGGTCGCCGAGGGCCTCCATCGCGGTCCGCCCCAGCATTTCGCCGGGCTTCCGCTCGAGGAAGACGTGTGCTGCTGCGTTTGCGACCTCGACCCGGAGGTCGTCCGTCAGCCGGACGATCCCGACGCCGATCAGATCCGCGAGATAGGCCAGGTCGCGGAGGCGCTGCGCGAGGGCGTACTCGGCGCTCTCGGCGCGGCCCCGCAGGCGATGGACGCCGTCCACGAGATCCTCGCCGCGAGCCGGCGCCGGGGGCGTGTCCGGCTTCCCTTCGCGGAGCGCGCCGGCCACACCCTCGAGAATTCGGCCGCGCGCGAACGCCACGCCCACGGCGATCGCGATCGCCACCGCCTGAAGCGCCACGAACCCGATGACAAGCCAATCCACGGCCCGAGGATCGCACACGAAATCGCGACGTGCGCGGTACGCTGCCCCGTGCCGACGAGACCGTTTCGCGCGCGCTGCGGCGCCGCCGAGCATCCTGAAGGAGATCGCATCGTGCGTCTGCGCCTGATCCCTCGCGAAGAGCGCTTTTTCGACATGTTCGCGGAGGACATCGCGAACGTCCTCGGCGCCGCCCGGCTCCTCGAGGCCATGCTCCGGTCATACGACGTCCTGGAGCGCCGGGCAGGCGAGATCCGGGATGCCGAGCACCGCGGCGACGAGCTCAGCCACGCGATCGGGCACCGGCTGGAATCGACCTTCGTCACGCCGTTCGACCGCGAGGAGATCCACGCCCTCATCAGCGGCCTGGATGACGTGCTCGACTTCATCGAGGAGGTGGCGGACACGTTCGTCCTCTACCACGTGGAGGTGCCGACCGCGGTCGCCATCGAGCAGGCGTCGATCATCGTCCGGCAATGCGAGCAGCTCCACGAGGCGCTCACCCACCTGCGCGGCTTCAAGAACCTCGAGAAGTACTGGATCGAGGTCCATCGCCTCGAGAACGAGGGCGACCAGCTCGCGCGGAAGGCGATCGCGGACCTCTTCTCCGGCGGGGGCGACGCGGTCGAGATCATCAAGTGGAAGGAGATCTACGGTCTCCTCGAGGCCACGATCGACAAGTGCGAGGACGTCGCGAACATCATCGAGCGGATCACGATCAAGCACGCCTGACGGTCGGCGCACGGCTGGCGGAGCCGGCGCGCACGACGGAGCCGGCGCGCACGACGCCGCCGCGAGCATCCTGAGGAGGGGTCGATGAGCTTTCTCGATCGGGCGAAGCAGGCCGCGGCGCAGGCGGCCGAGGGGGCGAAGGCGGCAGCCGAGCAGGCACGCCACACGGTCTCGGAAAGCGCCGAAAAGGCGTCGGCCGCAATCCACGACCCGGCAAACGCGGAAAAGGCGCGCCAGGCGATGTCGCGGGCGAAGCGGGGGATCGCGACGGCCATCGACCGGATCGACCCCGCCGTCCTGGCCGACGTGATCATCAAGGCCACCGCGCTCCAGGAGCGCGCAAACACCGCCCTCAAGGCGAAGGGCTCGCCCTACCGGATCAGCGAGGTCTCCATCGGCGCGTCGATCCCGCCGAGTGTCACGTTCGCGATCTCGCGGACGGACGACCCAGAGGTGGACATCGTGCCCGAAGGCGCGGTCGCGAGCACCGAGCTCCTGGCTGAGGTGACGAGCACCGGGTCGGCGGTCGTCCAGGCCCTCGATGGGAGCATGCTCGACGAAGCGACCCTCGTCGGTGACGGCAGCTGACGGGCCCGGCGAATTGCCGCCGCGAGCTCCGTCGGGTAGGGTGGCCCGCACGGGGGATCCCTGAATGCCTGTCCCGGACCTGCTGATGGCGCCCGCGCCGCCGCCACGGGAGAGCTCGCCGCGGGACGGAGGACGAATGTCCCGAATGCATTGGACGAACGTCGGCGCCGGACGCCGCTCGCTCGTCAGCCTGGTTCTTGTCGGGATGCTCACGCTTGCCGCGTGCGGCGGGTCCGCCTCCCAGGCACCGAGCGGCGGTCCGGGTGAATCGGTGAACCCCGGGGCGACCGGAGCACCGGGCGATACGCAGGCCCCGGGCCCGACCGAGGGGCCTGGCCAGAGCATCGCGCCGGGCGACGGCAGCACCGCCTTCGCCGCGGCGACGACCGCGCTGGATGCCCTCGACTCGTACGCATTCCGGGTCGAGATCGCCTCGACCTCGAGCGCGAGCGGGGCACCGATAACCTCCCGGACGGTCATGTCCGGCGTCGTCGTCAACCGTCCGGAGAAGGCCAGCAGCCTCGAGCAGGCGGAGGTGGACGCGGCGGGCAACGTCACGTCCGGCAGCGCGATCGTCGTCATCGGCGGGGATGCCTGGATCCGGAGCCTCCCGGGCGACAGCGCATGGACGGCGATCCCGGCAACCCAGGCCGACGCGTTCATCCAGGCGATGGCGTCATTCCGGCCGGAGCAGCTCTTCGGCCTCTACTTCGCAGGGGTCGGCGGGAGCTTCGCCGCCGCGGGCACGGAGACCAAGAACGGCGTGGACGCCACCCACTACGAGGGCGACGACGGAGTCGGCGCAATCTTCGGGGCGATTGCGGGGTTCCAGGGAACCTGGACGTCCGACGTCTGGATCGCGAACGACGGCGGATACCTCGTCCACTCTGAGGCGTCCGCGGAGTCGGTCGCCGGCTCGGCGGCCGGGAGCTTCCTGAGCCTCGTGGACATCACGGATGCGAACGCCGCGGGACCGATCCTGCCGCCGCAGTGAGGTTGTGGGGCGTCGTCGTGGCGCCCTGCCGATCCGTCCGTCAGGTCGTGGCGGACGCTGCTGCCGGGACCTCGAAGCCGTCGCGAAGCCAGCCCTCGAGCGTCTCGAGAGCGACGGTGCTCCGGTCACCCGTCGCCCGACGGGTGACCTCGGCGCCGCCGGCCGCAAGCGAGCGCGGGCTGATCGTCACGATCCAGGGCATCCCCAGCAGCTCGGCGTCGGTGAACTTCACGCCGGGCGATTCGTCGCGGTCGTCGTAGAGGATGTCGCGGCCGGCGTCCGCGGCAATCGCATGGAGCCCGTCCGCGATCTCCGCGACCCGCGGGTCCTTCGCCGCCGAGATCGTCAGGAGATGGGCCGCGTACGGCGCGACCTCGTCGGGCCAGGCGATCCCCTTCTCGTCGTGGTGGGCCTCCACGATGCAGGCGACGTTCCGCCCGAGCCCGATCCCGTACGAGCCCATGACGATCGGGCGGGCCTGGCCGTCCTCGCCGAGGTACGTCGCGCCGAAGGCGACCGTGAAGTCGGTCCCCAGCTTGAAGATGTTGCCGACCTCGATCCCCTGCCGGAGCTTCACGGGTTCGCCACAGCGCGGGCAGGCGTCGCCGTCGCGGGCATCGGCGATCTCGGCGACATGGTCAGGCGTGTAGTCGCGAGGCACGTTGACGTTCCGCACGTGCCAGCCGACGCGGTTTGCGCCGGCGACGAGGTTCGGTGATCGCGTCGCCAGTTCGTCCACGACGACGACCGCATCCCGAGCCCCGATCGGCGAGCCGTAGCCCGCCTCCATGCCGCGCGCCTTGATCTCCTCGATCGTCGCAGGGCGCAGCCCGCCCCGCGCCTTGACGGTGTTCACGAGCTTCGTCTCGTTGACGTCGTCGTCGCCACGCACGATCGCCACGACGAACCGCCCGTCGCCGGTCATGAAGAAGGCGGCCTTGGCGGTCCGGCTGCGGGGCACGTCGAGGAAGCGCGCCAGCGCCTCGATCGTCGTCGCGTCCGGGGTCTCGACGTCCTCCATCGTCAGGAGCGTCTCGGGCGCCGGGTCCGGCCTGCGGACTCGGGCGATCTGCTGGTTGTCGGCGTAGCCGCAGGCGTCGCACAGGACGAGCGTGTCCTCGCCGAACTCGTTGAGAACCATGAACTCGTGGGCGCCGGTCCCGCCCATGATCCCGACGTCCGCGCCGACCGCGATCGCGTCCAGGCCGAGACGCCTGAAGATCCGCTCGTAGGCCTCGTACTGGAGCCGGTAGCTCCGGTCCAGTCCGGCATCGTCCCGGTCGCAGCTGTAGGCGTCCTTCATCACGAACTCGCGGACGCGGATCAGGCCGCCGCGGGCCCG
>JBKJVO010000071.1:0-5420 GCA_046717305.1 Candidatus Limnocylindrales bacterium | reverse complement strand
GATCGAGGCCGCCGATGCCCGGGTTGCCGGTCTCCTCGACGGTGAGATCGCCCACCGGCTCCTGACCATCCCCGGCGTCGGCCCGGCGACCGCCGCGACGCTCATGGCCGAGATCGGCGACATCGGACGGTTCAGCGACTTCGACCAGCTCCTCGCCTACGCCGGCGTCCATCCCGCCGAGCGCAGCTCCGGCCGCAAGGGCGCCAACCCCGAGACGGCCTGGCACATGTCCAAGGCCGGCAACGCCCACCTCCGTGCGGCGGCCTATCGGATGGCCGTCGTCGGCGTCCAGCACAACCCGGTCATCGCCGCCCACTACACGCGCAAGCGAGCGGCCGGCAAGAGCAAGATGAACGCCCTCGGCCATTGCATGCGCAAGGCCCTCAGCCTGGTCTGGGGCGTCTGGCGCAACGGTCACGACTTCGACCCCGATTGGGGGCTCAAGACTTGACAAGACCCTATGGGATCTAGCGCGTGCCGTTGCGCCTGGGGCGCGTTCAGCCCTCGAGCGCCGCCACGGCGAACTGGACGGCGAACTGCTTGCACCAGATCACGACGCTCGCCGCATCGGTCGGTACGACGCCCGCCGGCAGGTCCATATTGAAGCTGCCGTCCGTCGCCTTGAGCGGGCCGAGCTCGATTGCCGCGTCCGAGTAGCCGGCGGGATCCGGCGAGACGTAGACGAAGAGGTCGGGACCGTTTCGAACGGAGAAGCTTTCGAAGCGGACCGTCCACGCCCCGGGCGCGGTCTCGATGAGCGTCGCCGTGCCGTTCCCGAAATGGAAGTCGTCCGCGCCGCGGAACTCGCCGGTTCGGGGGGTCGCGAGGGCAGGGGTCGGGGCGGGCGTGGGCGCGGCAGGGGTGGAACTCGGCCCCGTCGTCGGGGTGCCGGTCGACTCAACGGCCGGCGTCGTGGTGGGCGCGGTCACAGGTGTCGCGGCCGAGGGCGCCGGCTCGTTCAGCACCGTCCGGATGAAGAGCGGCGAGCCGAGATACCACGCCGTCGGAAGCCCGATCGCCAGGACGATCGCCAGGACGATCCCCGTCCGGACCGGGTGGCGGCGCGCCACGGCGAACCAGCCGCGCCGCCGCGCGACGACCACGAGGGCGACGGCGAGAACCACGAGCGCGATCGCGATCGGGATGCGGTTCGGGTACAGGCTCGTGGCGAAGAGGCGCTCGAGGTCACCGATGAGGTTCATGCCGCGCAGCGTCGCGGTCGCGCATGACGCTCCGATGACGACGGGGAGGGCCGTCCGGAGACCACCACCTCAGCCGCGGGCCGGCAGGCGAAACCAGAAGGTCGTCCAGGCCTCGTCCGACGCGGCACCGACGCGCCCTCCTGCGTCCTCGATGAGCCGCTTCACGATCGCAAGGCCGATGCCGGCGCCGCCGCGCTCCCGATCGCGCGACTTCTCGACCCGGTAGAACCGCTCCCAGACCCGAGGCAGGTCGTCCGTTGGGATCTGGGAGCCGGTGTTCGACGCCCGGACAACGATCCCGTCGGGCGCTCGGGACGCCTCCACCCGCACGCTGCCGCCGGCCGGCGTGTAGCGAACCGCGTTCTGCAGAAGGTTCGCCATGACCTGGGCGAGCTCATCCGCACGGGCGTCCACGATCAATCCGTCGGGAGCGTCCACGGCGAGCATGACGGATCGGCGCGCCAGCGCGGGGGCAGCGAGGTCGGCCGCGCCGCGGACGAGGGCTCCCAGGTCCACGGGCATCGGGCGCGGGCGCTCCCCTTCCGCGCCGGCCAGGACGTCCAGCGATGCGGCGAGCCGCCCCAGTCGGTCCACCTCCTCGCGGAGCGAATCGAAGGTCGCGGGATCGGGCGGGAGCACGCCGTCGCGAAGGGCCTCGAGGTAGCCTTGGAGGTTCGTCAGCGGGGTCCGGAGCTCGTGCGAGGCATTGACGACGAACTCGCGTCGCAGCATCTCCTGCTCTTCGAGCCGGTCCGCCATCGTGTTGTAGGCAACGCCGAGGGCTCGGACCTCGGCCGGGCCTCCCTCGGGCACGCGGGCCGTCAAATCGCCCGCGGCAATCCGCCCCGCGGCGCTTGCGACGTCCTTGATCGGGCGGGCGAGCATCCGGCCGAAGACCACCGAAAGGACCAGGGCCACGAGGGCGGCACTCGCGAGCGCGATCCCGAACACGACCGAGACGCTCGCGTCGAACATCTCGCGCGCGTGCTCGGCGGTATCGCCGGCTGCCACCATCAAGGCCGCGAAGGACTCCGCGCCGACGCGAAGGACGCCGATGGCGACGACCGCGACCGCGACGCCCGCGACGATCAGGGCCGCAACGGCGATCCGGGCCGCGATCCCGCCACGGATCTTCATGCCACGTGTCCGTCCCGCTCTACCGGGCCCGCGGCCCGATAGCCGGCGCCACGGACCGTGGCGACATAGCGCGGCGCCACGGGGTCGTCGCCGAGCTTCTCGCGCAGGCGCTTCACGTAGACATCGATCGCCCGATCGCTGACGTCCGCCTCACCGACGCCGTGGATCGCGTCGAGCAGCTGGTCCCGGCTGAGGATCCGGCCATCGGCCGCGAGCAGCGCGGCAAGCAGGCGCAGGTCGAGGACGCTCAGGGGGACCTCGCGACCGGCGACCCGGACCGCGCCCCGGGCGAGGTCCACCTCCAGATCGCCGGTGCGGTAGCGCACGTCGACGGGTACGTCCCCGGGGTCGCGCTCCGTGCGGCGCAGGATCGTGCGGACGCGTGCGACGAGCTCGGCCGGCGAGAACGGCTTCGGGAGGTAGTCGTCCGCGCCCTCGGTGAGGCCCTGGATCCGGTCGCCCGTGGAGCCACGCGCCGACAGGACCAGGATCGGGATGTCGCCCATCGCCCGCGTCCGGCGGATGACGGCCATGCCGTCCACCTCGGGGAGCATCAGGTCCAGCACCACGAGGCGCGGTGCGTGCTCGTCGATGGCGCGCAGGGCCGCCCGGCCGTCGCCCGCCGTGATCACGCGATATTGCTCGCGTTCCAGGTACGCGCGGACGAGCGCGACGATCTTCGGGTCGTCGTCCACGACGAGGATAGGCGCGGGCTCTGGGCGGGGCATGAACGGGATCATGGCTCCGCGAAGGCTGCGGGACAACCGTGACGCGTCGGTGACAACTTCACGCCGGAGGTTGGGCGGTCTACCCCGTGACCTGGGCAGCGGGCGGCGCGGCGGGGCCGGTCGTCATGGGACAACCGCGTCGAGACGGGCAAGGATGTTCGACTCGAGCTGGAGGATCCGCTGCTCCAGCGCCTCCACGCGTCGGAGAATCTCCGTGTTGCCGCGCAGGAGCTCGTCGTTCTGCTTCTCCTCGAGGTCGGCTTCGTGCGCGGCGTGTTCGAGGGTCATCCGGTCTCGGATCGAAGAACGGTTGCTCGCGAGGAGGATGAGCGGCGCGGCGTAGGCGGCCTGCGTCGAGAACGCCAGGTTCAGGAAGATGAACGGGTACGGATCGAAGTGGAAGAAGAGATAGATGTTCCCGACGATCCAGATCGCGACGATGACGGTCTGGATGCCGATGAACGCCCAGCTCCCCATGAACGAGGTCACGCGATCGGCGACGCGAGCCGAGAGCGGCGCCTCGTCCAGAAGGCGCCGGTTGACCGGGTGCTCGTGTCCCGACGTGGGTTTCGTGCTCATCGCTCTTCACTCCATCGCGCCAATGCAATGGTGTGACCATACGCCGCCGAGTTCAGGCGGGAGCGGCGTCGCGCCGGTCGAGCAGGTAGCGCGCCCCCGTGAGCACGCGACGTGAAGACCGTTGTCTCGGCCGACGCCGACCGGGCCGGACGATCTGAGCCCACCGCGCCGCACACGGTCAGCGCGACCGATGGGAGCTGGGACTCCGGCGACCTGGCGCCGGGCGGCTCCTTCGAGCGCCGCTTCGAGGCGCAGGGGACGTATCCGTACGTCTGCCTGTATCACCCCTGGATGACGGGCAAGGTCCAGGTCGCAGCTCCCTGAGGCCGGCCGGCGCCTACCTGCTCGATCGGCTGGGACACGGCGGCGCGGTCGTGGCGCTCCCGTTCGTCGCGGTGAGGTGGACGCTCCTGCCGCTCGTGCTTGCCACGGCGGCGGTGACGCGCCGGGACGGCCAGGTTCGGGAAGCTGGGTCAACCGCTCGAGGCGCCGCTGGGCCACCTCGAGTCGCGACGTGATGCGGCCGTTGATCCGTGGCGCAGACGCGGTCACCGACCGAACCCTCGTCCCGTGGCCGGGCCGGCTGGATTGGCTCGCCCGGACTCGCGAATGTGCCAGATCAGGGCGCCCGATGGCGGCGTCGCTCGGGTGCGAGCTGTCCGCTCCTCAGGATCCAGACCGCCGGCGCTTCGCCTTCGCCGCTCCATCCAGCCCGAACGCGACCAGGATCGTGATCGCGAAGGCACCAGCGAACGCAGCAAGCGGCAAGCCCTCCATCGGCGTCGGGAGATCCAGGCCCGTGTCCGACGAGGGAGGCGTGGCGGCCGGCGTGGTTCCTCCGCCGGCCGCGATCGTCGGCCGTGGGGTCGCTCCGACTGCTGCTGCCGTGACCGTGATCGTCCCGCTCTGGCCCACGCCTCCGGCGCCGCCATGGAACTCGCAATAGAAGGGGAACGTGCCCGGCTGGCTCATGACGACCGACTTGGACGCCCCGGGGCCGATCAGGCCGGTGTTGAATGAGCCGTTGTCGGCGGTCGCCGTGTGCGGTAGCGCGCTCGTGTTCTTGAAGATCACCTCCGTGCCTGTCTCGACGGTGATGGTCGCAGGGCTGTAGGAGGCGGCGAGCGTCTCCACGGTCACGGGCGCGGCCGCGGCAACGAGCGCCGGGCCCGTGAGCACAAGGGCGAGGCCCAGCGTGACGCCCACGCCCGCCAACCGGAGGACGGCGCGGCGATGGCCGATGGGGTGAGAAGTGGACATGCGAGAAGCTCCTTTCATCTTGTCGGTTCTAACTTAGGCTGGTCACGTCGATGACCCAGATCTCAGGGTCTCGGCGAAGCTCCGCGAGGAACTTCGGGATCACCTCTGCGGCACGCTCCGAACGGACGCGCGACGCGGCGTCCGCACGGCTCAGGCCGGCCGCGCCGGGCTGGGCCAGATACGCATCGATGTCGGCTTCGCTCGCCGGCACGATTCGATCGATCAACGCCTGGAGGTAGAGGCCGCGTCGCTGGGTCTCCCGAAACTCGGCCATCGACACCCGCATCTCTTCCAGGCGTCGCGCGAAGCCGGCCTCCCCGCCGGAGAGCTCCTGGACCTTTCGCACTTCAGCGTCGATCATCACGTCCGTGACGGTCACGCCCTGACTTTCCATGAGGTGGCGCGTCAGCACGTCACCGACGATCGAGTCGACGTTGGCCTGAACGGCCGTCCGCCACGTTGCGAGGTCTCGAGGCTGCGGCCGGCCCATGACTTCCGAGGCCTCGAGCTGCTC
>JBKJVO010000070.1:0-3905 GCA_046717305.1 Candidatus Limnocylindrales bacterium | reverse complement strand
CCCATGCGGATCGCCCTCGCCACCGATCGCGGGCGCCGGCGTCGCCGGTCGTGGCCAGGCGTGAATCCCACGATGCTGCCCCTACGAGGTCCACCTGCAGCCCGATCGCCGGCACGGAGACGCGCCGGGCGTCGATGAACGCCGGCATGCCTGGTCGGAGCCCGAGCCCGAGGAAATCGGCCGGCCCCTCGAGCGTGATCCCATTCGGGAGGGGCCCCACCGTGCCCGCAGTCATCGTCAGAAGCCCGATCCTGGTCTCGAGGTTGACGGCCGAGTAGTAGACGCCCTGGACGGTTGCTCGACCTGTTTGTTGGAGGTGCGGCCGAATGGCGTCGCTGACGAGCGCTGCCCTCGGGGCGCGGGACCGGTCGTGGGTCGCCTGCATCGGGCTGATCGTACGGACGCGTCCCGCCGCGGTCACTAGCCGATTGCAACATTGACACGGCATTTGGCTGTGGAGTATTCATACTCCGATGTCCACCACGGTCGCTCCGGGGCCAGACGTGGTCCGGCTTGCCGACGTCATGCGGCTGCCCGTCTTTGGGGGCGCCAAGGTGGTCGGCGGCGCGGCGGGCCTGGATCGGCCGGTCCGGTCCGTGAACGTCATGGAGGTGCCGGACATCCTGGACTGGGTGAAGCCGGACGAGCTCCTGCTCACGACGGCGTACCCGATCCGCGACGATCCGGCAGCCCTGGAAGCCCTCCTGCCGCGACTCGCCGAACGCGGCCTCGCCGGGATCGCCCTGAAGCCGACCCGCTACATCAAGTCCACGCCGATCGCCATGATCGAAGCCGCGGATCGGCTCCGGTTTCCGCTCATCGAGCTGCCGGCGGACGCGTCGTTCAACGAGATCATCAGCGCCGTCCTGTCGGACATCCTGGCGTCCCAGACGGTCCGCCTCCAGCGCTCGGCCGCGATTCACGATCGGTTCACCTCGATCGTCCTGTCGGGCGGCGGCCTTCGGCAGATCGCGGAGGCGCTCGCCGAGCTCATCGGCCGGTCCGTCGCGATCGTCGACGCAACCGGCGCCCTCCTGTGGCGGACCGCCCCGGACGTCGAGCCCTCCGACGGTATGAAGGTCCAGACGATCCAGGTGGGATCGGACCACTACGGTGCGATCCTCGTGAAGGGCGGGTCTGAACCCCTTGGCCCGGAGCAGCTGGAAGCCGTGGAGCACGCGGCAACCGTCGCAGCCCTTCGTCAGGTCCAGGCGCGGGCCGTCGCGGAGGCGGACCGGCGCTTCCAGGCGGTCTGCCTGGAAGAACTCGTGACCGGTCATGTCACGGACCGGAGCGTCCTCGTGGAGCGCGCGGCTGCCTTCGCCTGGGACCTCGCCGTGCCCCGGGCGGTGCTCCTCGCCGAGGTGGAGGCCATCGCGGGCCGTCCGTTCGCCGCGCTCGCCGGGACGCCGGAGGAGGCGGAGCTCCGCCATCGGCTTGCGGAGGCCGCGCGAGCCAGCCTGGGGTCATCGGCGATCACCTGGGAACGGAGCCGCCAGATCGGGTCGCTCGTCGCGGTGCGCGGGACGGGCGAAGCCGCGCTCCGCGACGCCGGAAATGCGTTCAAAGTTGAGGCTACCCGGCGGATCCCGGGCGGGGTGATCGGCATCGGCATCGGACGACCGGTGGACGATCCGCTGCGGATCCACCTGTCGTTCGGCGAGGCACGGCGGGCACTCGCGATCGGCCGCTGGAGCCGCGGACCCGGCCAGCTGATGCTCTTCTCCGACCTCGGCGTGGACCGGCTGCTGGCGGATGTCTCCGAGGCCGAGGTGGAGGCGTATTGCGGCGCGGTCCTGGGTCCGCTCGAGGCCTACGACCGGGCGCACGGGACCGCGCTCGTCCCAACGCTCGACACGTTCCTTGCCAGCCGCAACGGTGCGCTCGCGGCCCGTCAGATGTTCGTGCACTACAACACGCTGAAGAACCGCCTCGCGAAAATAGAGGAGATCCTGGGCCCATTCATCGACGACCCGGAGCGCTGCCTCAGCCTGTCACTCGCGCTCCGCCTCCGGCGCCTCCCGACCCCCTGAGCCGGCGGAGCGGCGCCGAGCGCCCATCCTCGCGATGGCCCTCGACCCGCGACCGGCAGGTGCCGTGAAGCTCGCGGCGTCCGAGTTCTGGCGGATTCGCGTCGGCCTCCTTCGCGTCGTTTACGCGATTGATGACGACGCGCGCCTGGTGGTCGTACTCAAGGTCGCGCGACGTTCCGAGAGCACGTACCGGCGGGTGGGGTAGCGCCCGCACGCGGGCGCATGTCCTGAACCGCTGTACCTCCAATATCCTCGTCGAGCCAGCGATCCGTCGAGCCGTCCGAGCCGCGCTCGGCCATCACCTCGGACTCGACATACCGGCGTTTGAATCGACGTAGCCGCGTCGAAGAATCCGCGACATCAACCAGCGCCTTGCGTTTCGCGTGTCCGGGCGTACCGTTGGGTCGAGTGCGCGATCAGGGAGATAGTGGAGGTGTTCGCGTGGATGAACAGATCGGGGTTCTCTCTCTCGGGGTCTTCCTTGGCTACATGGCGTGGTACTTCGCCACCCTGGTCAAGTCGAACTGGATGACCTCCTTTGCCTCGGTCGCTGGCGTCCTGTTCGGCGGGGTCGTCCTCACGTTCCTTGGCGGGGCCGGGAGTGACAGTCGCTGGTGGTACCCGATCGGCCTGGTCGTCGGGTGGATCATCTACGCCGTACTGCGGAAACTGTTCGGGGAGGGTGTGCCGACACTCTCCGACTGACCGGGGCGCATGACGAACGGCAATTCGGGGCCCGGTCCAACACGGCCCCGAATTGTTGATCCTCTACCAAGGTCGCGCCCAGCCCCCGAGCCTCGTGATCCCCCGGCATGCCCCTCGTGATCCCTCGGCATGCCCCTCGTGATCCCCCGGCATGCCCCTCGAGGCTACGGGAGATGGTGGTAGGTGGCTTTGCCACCGTCAGGCCGGCTCGATCGGGCGCACCGTGCCCACGCGGTCGATCGATCGGTCGAATGAGGCGATCGCTCCTATCCCGCTGCGCTCGGCAGAGGCGGTCCAGATCAGCTCGGGCCGACCTTGCGTGAGACGCAAACAACCTCGCGCACCGCTCATTACCGCGCGACCAGGTCGTCAATTCTTTGCGCGGGACGCAAGGCATTGGCCCGGCCGCCCCTCGAGGTGGACTGCGGACCTGGAGCGGCTTGAATCTTTGCGTCGGACGCAACGGAATCAGCCGTGGAGGGCGTGCGAGGGGAGTTGTTTGCGTCACGCGCAACGTCGCATTCGAAAATTGCGAGTGACGCAAAGAAACGACGAAGGTGGCCGAGAGCGGGCCAAGGGCGGGTTCGCGCTGTCTTGACATGACAACGCGCTAGTGTCATGATAATGGCGATGGACACCGAGACCCGATATTCCCTGGCCGACCTGGCCCGCGTGACGGGGGTCACGACGCGGACGGTCCGCTATTACATCGTCCAGGGACTGCTGCCCGGCGCGAACGAGAGCGGGCCTGGGGCGTGGTACGACGAGCGACACCTCCAGCGCCTCCGTTTGATCCGGGAGCTTCAGCGACAGCACCTGCCGCTCGCCGAGATTCGGGCGCGGCTGGCGGATTTGGGCGAGGACGAGGTGACCGACCTGCTCGAGGCGCACGCATCCAACGCCGCGGAGCCCGCGGGGTCAGCCCTCGAATACATCCGGGCCATCCTGGGATCGGGCGGCCAAACATCACCTTCAACCTTGATGCGCGTGGCCGCATCAGGCCCAGGCCCAGGCTCGGCGTCAGGCCCAGGCCCAGGCTCGGCGTCAGGCCCAGCCCCAGCGTCAGCGTCAGCTCCAGCCCCAGCCGAAGCCCCAGCCCAAGCGTCAGCTCCAGCCCCAGCCCCAGCCCCAGGCTCAGCGTCAGCCCCAGCCCCAGCCCCAGCCCCG
>JBKJVO010000069.1:0-4992 GCA_046717305.1 Candidatus Limnocylindrales bacterium | reverse complement strand
ATGGCTGGATCCCGATCAGCCTCGGGATGGAGGGCCTGGCGGCCCCCGACGCCATGGCCGCGCTGCGTGAGCTGTTCGCCGACGCGCTCCGGACGACGGAGAGCGTCACCGCTTCGGGGCAACGCTCCGTTCGGGTCGAGGCGGTGACGGAGGCACCCGATCGTCAGAACCAATACCGCCTGGCGGTCCGCGCCGGCATGATTGACCTCATCGCCGCCATCGAGGGCGTCCGTCCACTTCAGGTCACTGCGGCCGATGGCCTCTGTAGCCTGGAAATCGCCCGTCGAGCTTCTCGATGGCGGCACCCTGGGGCGCTCACTGACTTGGATGTCGAGCGGCCGAGACACGGCAGCGCGGATGGCCGCGAAGGGCGGCCGACAGCCGCTCACCAGCGTCCGGCGTCATCCACCCGTGGGCGAGCGCGTCGAGACGCCGGGCTTCCTCGCGCCACCTGACCGATGACTTGGTGGGATGACTCGGCTCGCCTCGTACGCGAACGCGAGCGCGGTGACCAGCTGGACCGGTAGGCGATGTGCGAGGGCGACGCAGCGGATCGCCCGCCCGCCGAGGTCCGTGTGGCCGAGGGCCGGGCCGAACCGAGGCACTGCGCCCCTGCACGTATAGTGCTGACCGTCGCGATCTCCCACACCGGCGAGGAACGATGCTCTCAGCCGCGCAACCCACCTGCTTCCTGATCGCCGACATCTCCGGCTACACGGGCTACCTCGCCGACGTCGAGCTGGACCACGCCCAGGACATCCTCGCGGACCTCATCGGCGCCGTCGTCACGGCGCTCCGGCCCAACTTCCGGCTGGCCAAACTGGAGGGCGATGCCGCCTTCACCTTCGACGATGGACTGGTGCACTGCGCTGTGGCGGGTGGGCGGCGTGCCTCGGGGGCGGAGGGCATCGACGGTGGCGAAAATCCAGTACGAAGCGGACGGCGAGGTCTCGGCCGAGCGCCTTGTCGCGGCGCTGACCGACTTCAGCGAGCGTCGGCTTGGGCTCCTGCCGAACTTGGACGCGAAGTTCTATCGCCTGCTCGAGCGCGGTGACACATGGGCCGAGGTGTCATTGGAGTTGAGCCTGCACCGACCGCCCGTCGACGGAGCGCCAGCCAGAACGGCATCGGGCCTTGCGCCCGTGTTGCGCTGCTACCCCGCCGCCCCGAACGCTTCCGATTCGAGCGTTGGCGGTGCGCCGTTACGGATTCGCCGCCCAGCACTCGATGAGCACCCCTTCATCGGCCCCGAGGACGAGCGGCGCTTCCGCGGCGCGGTCGACCGGGCGGTCGGGCTTCGTCGAGAGCCGAAGCCAGCCCGGCGCTTCGGACAACTCGATCTCGACCGGCTCGTCTCCGAAGTTCAACGCTACGAGCCAGCGCTCGCCCGCGGCCTCGCGGACGTAGGCGAAGACGTCTCTCGGGCCTCCGGCGACGGCGCGGTACGAGCCGCGCCGCAGGGCCGGGCTGGATCGGCGCCGCCGGAGCAGGGTGCGGTAGAACGACAGCATCGACCGGGGATCGTCCAACTGCGCCGCCACGTTGACGGCGGCCGACGCCGGGGACACCGGCAACCACGCAACACCGCTCGTGAACCCGCCCGACGGCGACGCGTCCCACTGCATCGGTGTCCGCTCCGGGTCGCGGCCGGCGACGTCAAGGACACGATTCGCAGCGATCGGGCCGTCTGCCATCCCGATCTCCTCGCCGTAGTAGATGAACGGCGTGCCGCGCAGCGTCAGAAGCATCAGCGCCGCCAACCGCCCCCGCAACTGTGCGCGCGCAGCGTCCCCGCCCGGTGAGTAGCGACTGACGGCCCGGGGCGTGTCATGGTTGGACAGCGTGTAGTCGGGCCACGCCGAGCCCGGCAGAAGGCCCTCGAACGTGGCGACCTCGACGCGGAACGCGGCGGCGGACCACGGCGCCTGAAGAAAGGCGAAGTTGAACGCCAGGTGGAGCTCGTCGTCGTGCTCGCCGTAGTAGCGGACGAGCCGGCGCGGATCGAGGATGGCGACCTCACCGATCGCCATCCGGGCGTCGTATTCGTCGAGCGTCCGCCTGAAGCCGCGGAGGATCTCGTGGACCTCGGGCCAATCCTGGTCGCGCGGGGCGTTGTCGTCGGTCCACGCTCGGAGGGACTCGCCCTCGGCCAACCCGTAGTCGGCGTTGTCGCGGAGCTCCGGATCGCGGGCCATCCGGTCGGCGACGTCGATCCGGAAGCCGTCGACGCCGCGGTCGAGCCAGAACCGGAGGATCTCGTCGAACGCCTGGCGCACATCCGGGTTCCACCAGTTCAGATCGGGCTGCTCGGGCAGGAAGGAGTGGAGGTAGTACTGGCATGTCACCGGGTCGAGCGTCCTGGCCGCGGCCTGGCGCTTCGTGAACGCCGACCGCCAGTTGTTCGGCGGCGAGCCATCCTGCTTCGGGTCCGCCCAGACGTACCAGTCACGCTTCGGGTTCATGCGGCTCGATCGCGACTCGACAAACCACGGATGCTGGTCGGAGGTGTGGTTCGGAACGAGGTCGACGATGACGCGAATGTCCCGCAGATGAGCAGCGGCCACGAGCTCGTCGAAGTCCGCCAGCGTGCCGAATACCGGATCGACGTCGCAGTAATCCGACACGTCGTAGCCGAAGTCGGCCATCGGCGATCGGTAGAATGGCGACAGCCAGATTCCGTCGATTCCCAGGGAGGCGTCTCGACCGTTGAGGTGATCGAGACGACTGGTGATCCCGCGGAGGTCGCCGATCCCGTCACCGTTGCTATCCTGAAAGCTGCGCGGATAGATCTGGTAGAGGACGCCCTCACGCCACCAATCGGCACCGAGGCGGGAGTCTCGCGGAATCATCGCTGGAGGGTAGCGTGTCGGCCTGCCCGCGCGCTCGCCTCACTACCACGCGGTTCGGCCCGCTCGTCACGGTTGTGGCTTCTGATCGGCGGCACTCAGGCAGGCCGACTGTGGCTGGGCTGGCCGACCTGGGTCGGACTCGCGCGATGGGTGGTAGTCGATCGCAACGGGGATCGCTGGCGGCAGTTGAGCCTCAGCTGGTCCGCCGGAGCCGGGCGACGCCAATTCGTGAATCGGCCATCCCGTAGAAGACGAACGCCTCGTTGTCGTCGATCGGCTCGAGCGCCGTCGGGAAGACGACGTTCGGAACGATCCCGTCGAGCTCGCCCTCCACCTCCGGCACGAGCAGCGGTTCGGCGGAGCGTGCCACGATCCGGCTCACGTCATCCGCCCCCAGGATCATCACGCCGGCGGCATAGCGCACCTTCGGCTGGAGGACGCTCTCGCGGACGAACTGCCCGGCCACGCCATGGAACAGCAGCATCCAGCCCTCGGGGACGCGGATCGGCACCGTCCCCGCGCCGATCTTGAGCGATTCCCAGGGTTGCTCGGAGAGCGCGACGAGGCGATGATTGCGCACGCGGGTCAGCGCGCGGATATCTGCCTGGACGGTGGCCGCGGGCACGTACGAGACCCAGATCCCGGGCCGCGGATCGGTCAGCCCGTGCGGCAGCGCCTCACCCTCACCCTCGCGGATCCAGGACAGATCCCACATCGGCCGATGGAGCATCGCGTAGCTCAGCTCGCCATCCGGATCGGGCACCGGTTCGGGGAAGAACATTGCGTCCTTATTCGGGAAGAGGTGGAAGTCTGTGCCCAGCTTGGCGTCATAGGCGTAGGAGACCGGGCCGAGCCGCTCCCATTCGAGCAGATCGCTGGATGCCGCGACGGCCACCCGGGGCCCGAGCGGGCCGTACGCCGTGTAGGCCATCAGGTACCGGTCCAAGCTCGGCACGAACGTGATCCGCGGATCCTCCACCCCGCCCCCGAGCGAGTTCTTCTCCCACGACTCTCGGGCCTCGAGGACGACCCCCAGCCGCTCGACCCCGCAAGGTACCCCGTCGCTGTCGAACAGCACGCGCGCCCGACCGACGCGCGACACGTTGCCGTGGGCCACGAGTCGCGGGAACAGGTACAGGACGCCGTCACGGCCGCGCGCGCTGGCCGGGTTCAGGACGCCCCCGGCCTCCAGCGGGTCGGCGGGATCGGCCGCCATCAGGACACCGATCCGCTCCATCACATACGGCGGCTGGGTAATCAGGTCCGGCTCCCTCATACGTCGGCCGTCGCGTCCGCGGCCGGGGCAGATGGTCGCATGGCGAGCTCCCGGACGTCCGGTCCGTTCAGGGCTTGACGACCCGCCCCCCGAAGTGCTCTACTCCTAAAACCATTTAGCTAAAACCATTTAGTCTTCGAACCTTACCAGCATCCGCAAGCGGCCACCGCGGTTCGAGGAGCGCACGTGGATGACGGCGGCATGAGCCTGATCCAGCGACGACGTCGCATGACGATCGAGGACGTGGCCCGGCTGGCCGGCGTCTCGAACGGTGCGGTCTCGCTCGCGGTGAGCGGCCAGGCTGGTGTTGCGGACAGCACCCGCGAACGGATCATCGCCGCCGCCGACGAGCTCGGCTGGCGACCGAGCATCGGTGCCCGGGCGATGCGCAGCTCGAAGGCCTTCGCGGTCGGGCTCATCCTGGCCCGCGATCCGGCGCTGCTGGGCGCGGACCCGTTCTTCCCCAGCTTCATCGCCGGCGTGGAGTCGGAGCTGGCCCCGGTCGGTTACTCGCTGGTGCTGCAGGTCGTCCACGACGATCGGACCGCCGTCTCCGAGGCCTACCGGAGGCTGGCCCGGGAGGGCCGGGTCGACGGCGTCTTCCTGACCGACCTCCGTCGCGACGATCCGCGGCTGCCGTTCGTCCAGGAGCTTGGCCTTCGCGCGATCGCCGTCGGCAAGCCCAGCAGCCGAAGCACGCTCCCATCGATCGGCATCGACGATCGCGTCGGGATCCGCGAGGCAGTCGACCACCTCGTCTCACTCGGGCACCGGCGGATCGGCTTCGTCGGTGGTACCCGCGGCTACGTCCACTCCATCTCGCGACACGCTGCCTGGCGCGACGGGCTGCGCAGCGCGGGACTGCCC
>JBKJVO010000068.1:0-4906 GCA_046717305.1 Candidatus Limnocylindrales bacterium | reverse complement strand
CCGCCGAGTATAGGCGGGGCGTGCCGGCCGCCTCCCACGACACGTGGCGGCGTTTCGCCACCCCGGCCATGAACCGCACCCCGGGGAGGGTGGCGGCGTGACGAACGACCCGTCCGTCGTCGTCGTCGTCGTCGGGTGCGCCTCGCGCGACATCGCCCGCGATGACCCGCGCGGCTGGCGGCTGGGCGGGGGCGTCACGTACGGTGCGCTCACGCTTGCCCGCCTTGGCGTGCCGACCAGGGTCCTCGTGGGCGTGGACGGGCTCGCGGCCGACGCGGAGGAGCTCGGCGCCCTCCGCGAGGCCGGAGCGGACGTCCGCATCGTTCGACTGCCGCGGACCCCCGTCTTCGAGAACGTCGAGACGCCCGAGGGGCGGCTCCAGACCTGTCTGGAGCCCGGTGATCCCCTCCCGGTGGACGCGCTGCCGTCGGAATGGCGCTCCGCCGGCGCGTGGATGCTGGGGCCCGTGGCAGACGAGCTGCCCGACGCCTGGGCGTCGATCCCTTCGCCGACCGCCCTCGTCGCCTTCGGCTGGCAGGGGATCCTTCGCCACCTGCCGCGGGGCGGCCGGGTCCGGAAGCGACCACCGGCCCCGTCGACGCTGCTGCGTCGGTCGAACATCGTGGGTGTCAGTCGGCACGACGTGGACGCCGCCACGCCGCTCGAGCAGCTCTGGCATCTCCTTGCGCCCGACGCGACGCTCCTCGTGACCGAAGGCCACCTCGGCGGCATGGAGATCCGCCTGTCGGGGGGTGAGCCGGCCAGCCGACGGCGCTACCCAGCGGTCCCGGCGTTCGCGGAGGTCGATCCGACCGGGGCCGGCGACGTCTTCCTCGCAGCCTACCTGGCGGCCCAGGTTCACCACCCGCTGGCCGGTTCGGGACGCCACGGGAGCGATCTCCGGCTGGCCGCGGCCACCGCATCACTGAACGTGGAAGGACCGGGCCTGTCGGGCGTGCCGGTTCTCGCCGCGGTCACCCGGCGGGTGGCCGCCACGCTGCACGAGCCGGCGGACGGCTGAGCGCCGCGGTCGGGGCGGGCCCCGTCGAGTCCCGGATGACCAGTCGCACCGGGAGGATCGCCTGCTCGGGTGATGCAGCCCGAGGCGCGGCCCCCGGCTCTGGCGTCGAGGCCGCCCGTCCGGCGGCAAGGAGCTCACGGAGGCGCTCGACCGCCCAGCGGCCCATCTCGGCCGTCGCCTGGGCGATCGTTGTCAGCGGCGGCTCGACATAGGCCGCCAGCTGGACATCGTCGAACCCGACCACGCTCACGTCCTCCGGGACCCGACGGCCCGCCGCGCGGATTGCCCGCAGCGCACCAATCGCCATCTGGTCGTTGTACGCGACGACGCCCGTGACATCGGGGTCGCGGGCCAGCACGCCGGCCATCGCGACCTCGCCCCCGGCGACCTCCGCCGTGCCGCTGGCGACGACGATCTCGTCCGGCGCGATCCCGGCGGCGACGAGCGCCGCGCGGGCCCCAGCGGCCCGATCGACGGCGTCCCAGTTCCGTGGCGGAGCCGTGAGGATCGCGACCCGGCGGTGCCCGAGGCCGAGCAGGTGCTCCGCCGCGATCTCTCCGCCGCGCACGTTGTCCGACCGGATCGCCGGGCGCGGGGCGTCGGATCCGGCGCAGTTGACGAGCACCACCGGGACCGCGATCGAACCCAGCCAGGTCGCGTGGTCCGCGGGCAGGCTGCTGGCGGCGATGACCACCCCGTCCACGCGCCGCTCGATGAGGAGGTCGAGCGACGACACCTCGCGCTCCGGTTCGTCGGCCGCGTTGCACAGGAGGAGCGCGAAGCCGGCCTCCCGCGCGGCGTCCTCGACGGCCCGGACGAGCTCCGGGAAGAACGGGTTCTCGATGTCGGTGACGATGAGCCCCAGGGTCTGGGTCGTCTGGAGCTTCAGCGAGCGTGCGATCCCCGAGGGACGGTAGTCGAGCGCCGCGGCCGCCGCGACGACTCGCTCCTGAGTCTCCGGGCGTGCACGACCGACGCCGGTCAGCACTCGGCTGACAGTCGCGGTCGAGACACCCGCCAGCTGCGCGACGTCGCCGATCGTCACCGGCATCGGGCATCCTCGCTCGTCGTGGGTGCGCCCACCAGGTCCTCCGCGTCAGGACGCCGTGGGCGTGCTGTCCGTCTGGGCGGCCGCGGTCTCATCGATTTCCACCTGCGTCTCCAGGAGAGCCGCCAGCTCACGCTCGAGCTCGGCGAACTCTTCGCCGCCACCCATGAGCCGGTGAAGCTGGTCGGCGTCGAGCTCGGCTCGCCGGAAGTTCCCGCCGTGGCGACTGTGTGACAGGATCGTGAACGTGTCACCGATTGGCAGCGCGTGCTGGATGTTGTGGGTGATGAAGATGACTCCGAGGCCGCGGTTGCGGGCCGCGATGACATGCCGCAGGACGATCGCAGACTCCTTGACGCCGAGGGCGGAGGTCGGCTCGTCGAGGATCAGAACCCGTGCGCCGAAGTGCTCGGCCCGCGCGATCGCGAGGGTCTGGCGCTCGCCTCCGGACAGCGTGCCGACGGCCTGGTCCGTGTCCCGGATGTCGATGCCGATCCGGTGCATCTCCTCCTTGGAGCGGACCGCGGCCGTCAGCGCATCGAACCGCCTGAACGGCCCCCAGCCGATGGTGGGCTCGTTGCCGAGGAAGAAGTTCCGGCTGACGCTCATGAGCGGCATCACGGCCAGGTCCTGGTAGACGGTCGCCACGCCCGCATCGAGCGCGTCGCGCGGCGAGCCGAAGCGGACGGTCTTGCCGTCCACCGCGAGGCTCCCGCCGTCCGGCTCGAAGACGCCGGACAGGATCTTGATCATGGTGGACTTGCCGGCTCCATTGTCGCCGAGAAGGCAGACGACCTCACCCGCGCTGACGGCGAGCGAGACGTCCTCCAGGGCGACGACGGCACCAAAGTACTTCGAGACGTTGCGCGCCTCCAGCAGGGGACTGCGCGTGCGCGACCGCGCGTCCGGCGCAGCCATTGTGCCGGTCATCGGGGCACCTCCCTCAGCGGATCCCGGCGAAGCGGCGCCGGATCCAGTTGTTCAGGACGACGGACACGAGCAGGAGCGTCCCGATGGATGCGAAGTACCAGTCGGCGTTGATGCTCGCGAACACGATGCCGATCCGGGCCATGCCGAGGGCGAGCGCGCCGATCGCGGTCCCCACGACGGACCCATAACCGCCCGCGAGGATCGTCCCGCCGATGACCGCCGTCGTGATGGCGTCGAGTTCGATGCCGCGACCGCGCAGCACATCCGCCGAGAAGAAGGTCATGCTCTGGATCGTCGCCAGGAGGGCCGCCGAGAAGGCGGTCATGGCAAACAGCGCGATCTTGACCCGGGCGACCGGCACTCCGAGGTTGCGGGCCGCGCTCGCCGAGCCGCCGACGCCGGCGATCCAGTTGCCGAAGCGCGTTCGCCCGAGGATGTAGGCCCCGACCGCGGCGACGAGAATCCACCAGAAGATCGAAACCTTGAGATCACCGGTCGGGCCGCCGCTCCAGTGGAAGATCCACGCGATCGGATCCGCGTCAACGCGGGCCTCCCCGATCGGGATGTACGTGATGTTCGTGATCTCCGCGGTGATCGCCTGGGTCATGCCGCGGAAGATGAAGAGCGTGGCGAGGGTGACGATGAAGGACGGCAGGCCGGTCTTGACGACGATGATGCCGTTGATCACGCCAAGCCCCGTCGTGGCGACCATCGAGATGAGGATCGAGAGCCAGATCGGCAGCCCGAACTCGACGACGAGGATGCCGATGACGATCCCGGCGAAGCCGACGAGCGAACCAATCGACAGGTCGAACTCGCCGGCGATCATGAGCAGGGCGACGGACGTTCCGACGATCCCGACCTGGGCAGCGACGTCGAGGTAGCTGAGCGTCCCCTTCAGGCCGAGGAAGACGAAGCTCCCGCTGGTGACGGAGATCCCCGCGAAGACGAGCCAGACGAAGACCACGATGATCGCCGCCCCGGCCGCCGGGCGAGCGAGGAGCCGCTGGATGAGCGGCACGCGGCGCACTCGCGCCGGGCCCGACTCCTCGGGTGCGGCCGCCGACATCGTCGCCATGTTCTCCTCCCGGGTATGGCGCGAGCGGGATCGGATCGCTCCGACCCCGCTCGCTGCGCCGGTTGCCCAACGCCGTTGACGCGGGTTAGCGGAGGCCCTTCGCGGAGAGCGCGATGACGTCCGCGGCGCCGTCCTTGGTGACGAAGCCCGGGCCGGTCATGACCAGACCCGCGCCGTTGCCGGTGGGCAGGTTCCGGGTCTCCGCGTACATCGTGAGGATCACGATGGGCAGGTAGCCCTGGAGGTACTGCTGCTGGTCGATGGCGAAGTCCATCTTGCCGTCCTTGATCGCCGTCAGCACGCTTGCGCTGAGGTCGAAGGTGGCGAGGTGGACCGTGCCGGTCTTTCCCTGCGACTCGATCGCGAGGAGGGCCGGATCAGCAACGGACGGCCCGAGCGTGAGGAGTCCGTCGATCGACGCGTCCGCGCCGAGTGCGGCCTCGATCGTGGCCTGCATGCCCGCCGGGTCGGAGATATTGCCGGTGAGGACGGTACCGTTGTCGGCGCCGATGCCGAGGCCGTCGAAGAAGCCGTTGCAGCGCAGGGTCAGGGCCTGGTTGCCGACTTCCTGGTTGAAACAGACGGCGTTCTTCACACCGGCCGCCTTGAAGCGCTCACCAGCGCCGAAGCCGGCCTCGTACTCCGTCTGCCCGACATGGGCAAGGATGCCGAGAGCCCTGAAGACGTCGGAGCCGGAGTTCATCGAGACGACGGAGATCCCGGCCGCGATCGCCTTCTTGATGGCCGGGCTGAGCGCATCCGGGTTCGGAATCGACACGACGAGGCCGTTCGGGTTCTTGGCGACCGCCGCGTCGATGAGCTGCGACAT
>JBKJVO010000067.1:0-5212 GCA_046717305.1 Candidatus Limnocylindrales bacterium | reverse complement strand
CGTTGAGCGCATGCCAAGCGGGCCGCCGCGATCGCGGACAATCTACCTCGCCGCGAACCGCAAGAACGGGCCTCCGCGCAGCCAGCCCCTCGACCGGAGAAACTGCCAGCTCCGATCCGGCGTCCTCGGCCCAACGCCGCCGTCGAGGCCGCGGCACATTTGGCAGGAGCCCACCCAATGGACACGCAGAGCATCACGGTTCAGGTACCTCTCGTCAGACCCCACCTCCGCTGGCTCGCCCTCGGGCTCGCCGCCGGCCTGGTCGTCGCCATGGCGGCCAGTCCTGCCGTCGGTCCCCGTCAGGCGGTCGCCTTCGTTCCCGGGACGTCCGGCCTTGGCGAGCACACGATCAGCGTGACGGGCACCGGGCGGGTCGTGCTGAGGCCCGACACGGCCGACCTTCGCCTCGGCGTCACCGCCACGGCCGGGACCGTCAAGAGAGCGCGCGATGCCGCCGCAACATCCATGACCGCCGTCCTCGAGAGCCTGCGGAAGCTCGGCATCGCCGATCGGGACATCCAGACCACGATCCTGTCACTCCAGCCGGTCTACGACTATTCGTCTGCATCAAAGCCGCCCCGCCTGACGGGCTACAGCCTGTCCAACGGGATCGTGGTGACGATCCGTGATCTGGACAAGGTGGGAGACGCGATCGACGGCGCACTCGCGGCCGGAGCAACCAGCCTCGACGGTGTCAGCTTCCGGGTCGCCGACCAGGCGGCCGCGGAACGCCGGGCGCGCGAGGCGGCGATGGCCGAGGCGAAGGCGAAGGCCGGGACGCTGGCGTCGGCGGCCGGCGTTTCGATCACGGGCGTCCAATCGATCAGCGAGACCATCGCCCCTGTCCCCTACCCGATCTACTACGGCGCGGCAGGCGCACCCGCCCGGGACGTGCAGACCCCGGTCATGCCCGGGACCAACGAAATCTCCGTCACCGTCCAGGTGATCTACCTCATCGGCTGAGGTCCGGGCGGCTGCGTGAGCGTGCCTACCGCCCCAGGCCGCGATCGCGTCGATCCGGGACGAACCAGACCACGATAAGCATCGCAATGATGACCCCATCATCAAAGCCCAGGCTGCACCACGGCTCAGGTGGCGTTCAGGGCACGCCGGGCGGCCCGCACGGCAATCCGAGTGTCCGGCTGAGCACGGACCGTCGCGCGTCCCCGCTCCAAACGTTGGCCGTCGGGCGTCGCCAGGAGGCTAGCCGGCCGCTTCCGCCCGGAAATGCTGCTCCCAGCAGCATCCGGGGCTCCAACGACGGTTCGACACGCGTTCGGCCATCGGACCCCCGAGGGATGTTGCGCGGACCGGGACGCCGCGGACCGGGACGCCGCGGACCGCCCGTGCACCCTCGCGCGCGCAGGGCCACCATGGGCCCAGTCGGTCCGCACGGGGATCGGCCCACGAGGGAGATGCATGCGTCCCAGGATCCAGGTCCTCGATCCCGAGCTCGTCGGTCGAATCATCGACGAGGCGAAGCGGGTCCTCGCCACGACGGGCATGGAGATCCGCGGCGCCGAGATGCGCAGGCGGCTCCAGGAGCTGGGGCTGCCCATGGACGCCAAGGGCGAGCGGGTCCTGTTCCCGCGGGATGTCGTGGAGCGGGCAATCGCATCGGCGCCCTCCTCGTTCGTCCTGCACGATCGGGACGGCAACCCGCACGCGGACCTGGGCGGCGACCGCGTCCATTTCGTGCCGGGCTCGTCCGGGCTGAAGGTGCTGGACCATCGAACCGGCGAGGTCCGGCTCGCCGGCACCACGGACTTCGTCGAGTACGTCCGGCTCGCCGACGGGCTCCGGAATATCCCGTACCTGGCCACCGCGTTCTCCACGAACGACGACATCGAGGTCGGGGTCGCCGATGCGTGGCGACTCTTCCTGATCCTGACGAACTCGAAGCGACCGGTGGTGTCGGGCGCCTTCACCGAGTTCGGTGTGCGACGAATGGTCGAAATGATGCTGCTCTTCCGCAGGGACCGGCAGGACCTGATCGATCGGCCGATGTCCATCTTCACGATCACGGCCAGCGGCAACTTCCGGTACAGCGAGGATTCCTGCCAGAACCTCATCGACTGCGTGGAGGCCGGGATCCCCGTCGAGATCGTGCCGGTCACGCTCCAGGGGCTCATCGCCCCGGTGACGACCGTGGGGGCGACGGTCTTCCACACGATCGATGTTCTGGCCGGGATCACGATGGCCCAGCTCATCCGGCCGGGGGCGCCGGTCCTGTTCGGTGGTGCGCCGGCGACGTTCCACATGAAGATCGCGAGCTCGCCGATGGCCGCGGTCGAGGCGCTCCAGCTGGACGTCGCCTATGTCGAGGTGGCAAAGGCGCTCAACCTGCCGTGCCAGTCCTACATGGCGCTCTCGGACGCGAAGCTGCTCGACGCGCAGGCGGGCGCGGAGACGTTCTCGAGCGCCCTCCTGGCCGCACTCGCCGGCGTGAACAGCGTGTCGGGCCCGGGCATGCTGGACTTCCTCCTCGTGTTCAGCCTCCCGAAGCTCGTCTTCGACGACGAGGTCTGCGGCCAGGTCCTGCATTTCGTCCGCGACATCCATCCGGTGGATGACCTGCCGGTGGACGGACTCCTGAAGCATCTCCTGGCGGACCAGCACCTGATCATGGCCGAGCACACCACGGCCCATTGGCCGACGGAGCTCTACCTGCCGAGCCGGGTCTGGGAGCGGGACAATCGTGAGAACTGGGTGAAGGCCGGCGCCCCGGACACGGCCGCTCGGTGCGTCGCGGAGACGGACCGGCGCCTCGCCGCCTACCAGCCCGTGGAGACGGATCCGCTCGCCGTGGCGGAGCTGGAGCGGATCATCCGGAGCGGCCTGCAGGACCAGACGGAGCTGCCGTTCGTGCCGGCGGCGGACGAGCCCGTGGCCCTCACGGTCGAGGGGGCGGGACGGCGCAGGAACCTCCGACGCGGCGGCTGAGGTTCAACCGCCGAGATCTGCGGCGAGGACCGCGGGGTTGCCGGCCGGAGCCGAAACGGGCTCCAGGCTGATCCCGAACGTCCCGCCGGGCTCGAACGAGGTGGTTGCCCAGTCGTCGAGCGAGCCGTTCCAGAACGCTACGCCGCCGGCGAACCACATCGTGCCCACGGGCGACCGGACGCCATCGCGCTCGATCCAGCAGCGGTAGACCCGGTCTGCTGGCGGCGGCTCAAGCGCCATCGTCACGACGGCGATGTCGTGGCGTGACCAGGACACCGATCCCTCCACCGTGCCGTCGGCCCTGCGCAGGTCCACGACCCGATGCCCCGGGTCGCGCAGGACGCGGTCCAGGGTTGCGCTGAGGGCCTCGAGCGCGGCGGTCTCCTGCCGTGCCCGGTCGAGGCGAGACGCCTGATCCATGACCAGACCGGCACCGACCGCGACGATCCCCAGGACGGCCACGAGCGGGAGGAAGCGCCACCCAATGGCGCGCCGAGCGATCGCGCGCCGGGCTGTGGCGGAACGTGATCGGAGGGCCTCGGGTACAGAGGTGGCGGGAGCCGGCGAGGTGGCGGCGGGCAGTTCGCGGACCTTCCGGAAGACCGCGTCACGGAGTGGAATCGGTGTAGCGATCGGGTCGTCACCGGCGAGGTCCGCGAGATCGAGGCGATCCTCGCCGGACCCGCGCGCCGTGTCCAGGCGGGTGTGCGTCCGTCGCCAGGAACGGACCTCGTCGGCGCAGGCCGCGCAGGTCGCGACATGGGCCGAGAGCGGGTCCGCGGCGGACGAACCCAGGGCGTCCAGGGCGCCCGGCTCGAGGGCGAGGTCGGCCAGGCGTTCGTGGGCCTCGGCGTGCGCGAGGGGAGTCATCGTCCGAGCCTCCTGCGCGCCGGTGACACCCGGTCAACATCCTCGGCCCGCAGGTCGGGGACGTCGACGAGGTGGACGCGCAGGCGGGCGAGCGCCCGGCGCGATCGCGACTTCACGGTTCCGATCGGGAGGCCCAGCCGCTTGGCGATCTCGGACTGACTGAGCGCCTGGTCGTAGGCGAGGACGATGACCTGCCGCTCGTCGGGTGGCATCTCAGAGAGTGTGGTGCGAACCAGCGCGCGCGTCCAGCGCCGGTCGAGCTCGGCGACCGGGTCGCCCTCGCGGGATCCACCGCGCTCGCGGGCGGCCCAGTCGAGGGGGTCGGTGGACGGGTCCTCGCCGGAATCCGCTGTCCAGGCGTAGACGGGCCGCGGCCGGCGAGCCTCGGCCCGAAGCCGATCGATCGACCGGTTGCGCGCGATCCCCAGGAACCAGCCGATGGCGGATCCGGCCCGTGGGTCGTACTGCGCCGCGCGTTGCCAGACCGCGACGAACACGTCCTGGACCACCTCCGCCGCGGATTCGCGATCCCTCAGGAAGCGAACCGCGGTCCCGAACAGCGCGTTCGCGTGCCGGTCGTAGAGGGCCATGAACGCCATCTCGTCACCCCCTGCCACTCGGCTCATGAGCAGGGCGTCATCGGGGTCGATGCCGTCGCCCAGGGTCATCGTCGCCGCCACGCTGAATCCACGCGGCAATCCTGGGTCCGGAGGCCTCGTCGTGTCGAGCGCTCAGGGGGTCACCACGACGGTGCCCTTCATCGAGGTGTGAATGGCGCAGATGTACGCGTACGTTCCCGGCGTGGCAAACGCGTGCTCATAGACACCGCCCGTGGAGAGGCTCCCCTCCGTCAGGAAACTGCCGTCCGTGGCCGTCACGGTGTGCGGCTGCTGGCCGGTGTTCGTCCAGATCACGGTCGTCCCGGCGGCAACGGTCAGTTCGCCCGGCTTGAACGCCCGGTCGACGATCGTGGCCTGGACGGTCTGCCCGGACTCGGGCGGTGACGAAGTCGTAATGGGCGCGGGCGACGCCGCGGGCGACGTCGCTGCGGGCGACTGGGCGGCGCTTGCACAGCCCGCAGTCGCGAGTGCGCCGACCGCGAGGATGAGGGCGAGCCGAGGGAGCGGGGTCCGAGCGATGGACATGGGATCGAGCCTCCGGTGGTGTGGCGGACGATGCAGTGTGTTCTACGCCGAGTGGCGCCTGGCGGATCTCGGTTCGCAATCATCGAGGCGCGCACCGTCTGATGCGGAACGGCGATCAGCCGAGCGCGTTCGCGACGGGATCGAACCCCTCGGACGCCGGTGCGACCGCGTCGCCGCCCAGACGGCCCCAGCCGCCTCGATCAGCTCCTGCTCCGGTGAGGGCGGCCCAGCCGTTCTCGGCGAGCGTGTCGAGG
>JBKJVO010000066.1:0-2623 GCA_046717305.1 Candidatus Limnocylindrales bacterium | reverse complement strand
ATGTTCTCGAACGGCTGCTTCATCCATCGCGCTGGCCTCCTTGGGTGCCTGTCATCGTGGCCGGATCGTAGCGCGCCGCTGCTCCCGCTGCTCCCGCCGCGACCGAGGCGCAGACGCATGGCCCGATGAACTCGGGCGAAGGCCACCGTGACAGGCCGTGCTCCTTCTGGCCAAACCTCGCGTCGCGTACCTCGACGGCCATTCGGCAGGCGTCGATGCCAAGTACAGCGATGGCGCGCGGAACGGACTCTGATCCGATTGACTTGGCCATCGACCCGATGGTCAGGCTGGTCAACGGGACTGATCCGAGAGACGATCGCCGCCCCAGGTCGCGACCCGACCGAGGCACACGCTGGAGGACCCGATGATCGGACGACTTGCTGGCTCGCTTGACCCGTTCGAGGGCCGGGGCGCCAAGCGGCGACAGTTCCGTCTCCGTGTCGAAGGCATCCTGGCACTCGGCATGGCCATCGTCGCCTGCGGCCTGACCGCGGCGGTGTGGATCATGACGCTGGCGCCACTGTCCGGCCTGTTCGGCCTGGGCTGACCTCGCTCCCGGGTCAGCCGCCTTCCGCACCCCCGCCTTCGCCCTCGGACCGTACCGGTTCTTCTTCTGGTCCCACGAGACTCGCGCGACCCGCGAACCGCCCCACATTCACGTCAGGTCGGGGCAGGGCACCGCGCTCATCTGGCTTTCGCCGGTCGCCTACGCGCACCCGCGACGGTCGTCGTCGACGCGGCCTCCCTTCGGATAACCGTGGAGGACGGGCGCGAGATCACTGTTCCGCTCGCCTGGTTCGAGTGGCTCGCGGGAGCCACCGAGGACCAGCGCCGCGACTTCAAGCTCATCGGCGGTGGAGCCGGCGTCTGGTGGGAGACGCTGCACGAGGGGATCTCGGTGCCGCGGCTGTTCGGTCTGCCCGAGGACCTCTGACGGGCTGGGGCGAGCTCCGCCGCCCGGTACACTCCGAGCCAACTCATGGGGACTTTCCGCTCTCCTTGCGCGCCGGTCATCGACCTTGATGCCAACCGGCCCAGCGGTGCCCGGGGGCTCTCCTCGGCAACGTGATGGCGACCGCGACCCCCGTCGTGACGCCACGGTGGAGTAGCTCGGGGCGGTGGGAACGGTCACGCCTCGTCAGCCTTCAGGCTTCGGTGGAGGCGGCCTGAGCTGCTGCTCGAAGTTGCTCGATGTCCGGCAAGTGCGCCTGCTCGTGGTAGGCCATGTAGGCGGCCTGGCGGAGGATGGTGATCTGGCCGAATTCAGGGTGGCGGCCCGTGCGCCAGAGGTCCTTGAGCGGTAGTGCTTGCAGATGGGCGACACACGCTGCCCGCTTCGCAAGGTACGCGGCGAGCGTGACCGCGGAGGTCGTGGGATGGAGGTCCTCCTGGGAGGCGAGTTCGAAGACGCTGAGGGCTGCCAGATCGGGGTCATCGTGCGCCAGCATCCGATCGATTCGAGTGTCCAGCATCTCCTGGGCGTCGTAGAAGTGGGCGACATGCTCTCGAATCGACCAAGCCGCCCCAGAGGCACGCGCTGAGAGGTCTTCGGACAGGTCCCCGACGAGCCGCACGAGAGCGGCAGCGTTCGCGGCAAGCAGCGCCAGCACTGTCATGGGGTTTGACGGTTCCGCGTTGTCGCCGTTGAACATGGGCACGAACTTGCGGAAGCGCCCGGGCCAGGAGCCACAATCGGGGCAATGATCGGGTGGTTGCCGGAAGGCGACGTGTCCACATGTTCGACAGACGAAGAGATCCGGGGATTCCTCGACCAACATGTCGCGATGGTCCTGACGTACCAGTTTGGCCAGGCCCAGCTCAAGTGCGTTGACCAGGCCGGCGTCGGCCCCTGCGGCGTTGAGGCCCTGGATGCTCGTCTCGAACTCCTGAACCATGGTCGCCCGCGTGATGGCGGGGCGGTGCATCCATCCGGCGCGCCGTCCCTGCGCGTACAGGGCGGCGTCCATCAGCTTGCTGAGGTTCATCTCGCCTTCGTCGGCGAAGCGCTCTGACAGGGCAACCCAGCGACCGGCGGCATCCGTCCAGTGCTCATGCATTTCGTTTACGCCTCCTGGTAGGCCATTGGCGGCACCGGGCCGACGATGGGCGACGGGCGACGAAGACGACCGCGCTGTCGTCCGGCGTGGCCGGACGCCCCGTGTACGGGCCCTCCACCGTCACGTCGCGGAAGCCCGCCACCTCGAGCATGAACAGGAGCTCCTGGGCGAAATAGAGGTTCTCGTGGAGGATGTTCTCCTCTGTCGCGACGATTCGGCCGTCTTGCCAGAGGTGCGCGCGCATCCCGTGGGTCCGTCGCTGGAGAAACGGGTCGAAATCGACTGCTCGCGTGACCAGCTCGATCTCGTCGCCGTCCGACGCTCGACGGCGATCACCCTCGGCCGCCCACTCGCGCGGATAGCCGCTTCGGTGGCCGGGTAGCCAGCGCGCCCAAGTGCTCTCGTCAACGTCGTCGTACGGGAGGTACTGGTTGAAAATGAACGCGCCGTCCGGCTCCAGGTGCTCGAAGACCTTCCGCATCGCCAAGCGGTCGTGCTCGCGATGGCCGCCGAGCCCAAAGGAGTCGCAGCAGTAGATCGTCCCGTAGCGCCGCGGCAGGTCCAGC
>JBKJVO010000065.1:0-2961 GCA_046717305.1 Candidatus Limnocylindrales bacterium | reverse complement strand
TATTAGCGTGGGTCTGGTGGGCTAGGTGTTGTTTATTAGAGACAGGGCTCGGGGTGGACGGCGGCGACCTCGCGGAGGATGTCGTCGCCGACCGCAGAACCGCCGGCCTCGTTCGCCGCGGACAGGTCATCCACGTCGAAGAGGACCACCGAGAGATCCGTGCCCTGCCGGCCCGCGCGTGCGACTTCCAGTTCCATGACCCGAGAGAGCGTCCGGGCGTTGGCGAGCCCCGTCAGCGCATCCGTGTGCGAGACCCGCTCCGCCCACTCCGTGCGCTCGCTCGCGAGGGCCGTCAGGCGAGCACGGTCAACGGTGATCGCGATGAGGTCGGCGAAGGCCGCGAGGAGCGTCGCGTCGGACTCGCTCACCATCCAGGTGCCCGCACGGCTGACCGCGAGCGCGCCGATCGGCATCTCGACGCCTTCGTGGGCGACGCGGAGCGGCCACGTCGCACCGACGTTCGGTGCCCCGTCCGGGCCGGCGCCTGCCGCCCCGAGGATTGCCGTCTGGCCGTGAGCGGTGCGGGCGATCGGGTGGTCTGCACTCGCAGCAACGTCGGCCTCGAGCGCGATGTCGGCGCCTTCCGGAAACCCCACGGACGCCGCGAGGGCCAGCGCCCCCCGCTCCGCGTCCCACAGGAAGACCGAGCCAAGGTTGCCGCCGACCGCGCCCGCCGCGAGCTCGAGGAGCGCCGCCAGATCTTCCTCGGCCGTCTTGCCGCGGGCGACGATCGCCACGGCGGAGGCGAGGACGGACTCGGGCGTGCTGTCTGACCTGGCGCGTTCGGTCACGGATGGCTCCTGCTGATCGGCGGGCACCGGTCCCGGGCGTGCGAGCATCTCCGGCGCGCACGGGAAGCGGGCCGCATCGTACACCGCGCCAAACTTCAATCAACGGGTCCGACGGGCGTGACAGCGACCCTATACTCGGCGCGTGAAGCTGATCGTCGCGATCGTCCACAACGAGGATGCCGGGGCGCTCGTCGACGCCCTCCTCGAGGGCGAGCACCGTGCCACCCGGCTGCATTCGTCGGGCGGGTTCCTGAAGCAGTCGAACGCCACGATCATCGTCGGTGCGGACGACGATCGGGTGGACGCGGTCCTCGAGATCGTCCGCGCGAACTGCACGTCGCGGACGCAGGTCGTCAACCCAATGCCGCCGATCATGGAGCCGGGCGAGTTCTTCATGCCCTACCCGCTCGAGGTCGAGGTCGGCGGGGCGACCGTCTTCGTCCTCCCGGTCGAGCGTTTCGAGCGGCTGTAGCCGGCCGACGTGACGGCGGTCGCGCCCCCGGCCAGTTTGGCCTCCGCAACAACTCCAGAGCCCGCGGGACGGTGGCGCGTGCTCCTCGTCCTGTCCGTCGGGATCCTGTTCGCCGAGGCGCCCTGGTTCAGCTCCGCGGCGGTGACGCCGCTCCTGCGCGTGGAGTGGGAAACGCAGGGCCTGGAGCTGGCGATGCTCACCGTCGCCGTCCAGCTGGGGTTCGCCGCCGGCGCGTTGGTCCTCGCCGTGTCCGGAGCGGCCGACGTGATCCGCGGCGACCGGCTCTTCTTCTGGGGCGCGGTCGTGACCGGTGCCGCCAACCTCGGGTTCGCCTGGCTGGCCACGGACCCGATCTCCGCGCTCCCGTACCGGTTCCTCACCGGCGCCGGGATCGCGGCCGTGTACCCGGTGGGGATGAAGCTGATCGCGGGCTGGTTCCGCGTGGGACGAGGGACCGCGATCGGGATCCTGCTCGGCGCGCTGACCGTGGGCATCGCCCTGCCGCACCTGCTCCGGGCGTTCGGCGCGCTCGCCGGCGCCGACTGGCGGGTAATCGTGACCTGGGCATCCGTGGCCGCGTTCGCCGGCGGGGTCGCCGTCCTCGCGGGGGCGGACCCCGGCCCGTTCGATACGCAGGCCCCGCGGTTCAGTCTGCGGATTGCCGCTCGGGCGTTGGGCGAGCCTTCCGTCAGGCTGGCCAACCTCGGATACCTGGGCCACATGTGGGAGCTGTTCGCAATGTGGACATGGGTGCCGCTCTTCCTCGCGGCGAGCTTCGCGGCCTCGGGCACGGGCGACGCCGCGTCCGCGGCGCTCGCGGCCTTCGCGGTGATCGCGGCGGGCGGGATCGGTTGCGCGGCGGGCGGCGTTCTCGCAGACCGGTTCGGGCGGACGACGATCACGATTGCCGCGATGGCATCGAGCGGCGGGTGCGCCCTCCTCATCGGGTTCTTCTACGGTGGACCGCCGGCGCTCGTCCTGGCGCTCGCGGTCGTCTGGGGGATCACGGTGGTCGCGGACTCGCCGCAGTTCTCGGCGGCCGTCTCCGAGCTGGCACCGCCCGGAACCGCCGGGTCGGCGCTGTCGCTCCAGACCGCCGTCGGGTTCGTGCTCACCGCGGCGACGATCCTGTCCGTGGGCGCGCTGGACCCGGCCGATGGGACCGGCTGGCGCCTCGCGTTCGGGTCGCTGGCGCTCGGGCCGCTCGTCGGTGTCATCGCGATGTGGCGGCTCCGCGGCCGGCCGGACGCCGTGAAGATGGCCGGTGGACGGCGATAGGCGTGCCCAGCTGGTGATGCCGAGGTGAGTATCCTCAGGCAGGCTGGACTGAAGGGAGGCGACGAATGAGGCGCTACAGCGTGGTCTTCGAACGGGCCGGCCGGACATTCTCCGCATACGTCCCGGACCTCCCGGGGTGCGTGGCGACAGGCAGGACGCGACCTGAAGTCGAGCGCCGGATTCGCGAGGCCATTGAAATCCACCTGATTGGCCTCCGTTCAACAAAGCAACCGGTCCCTGAACCAAGCGCCTGGACCGACGCGGTCGACGTCTGACCCGGTCATGACCGACTGGCTGGACGGGCTGGAAGCCGGCGCCCCGGATGCCGTCGCGGCGTTCCGCGGCATCGAGGCAGGGAAGTTCATCTCCGTGCGCCGCGAGGTCCGCCGGCGGGCGGGTTCCGGCAGCGCGGGACGCGTC
>JBKJVO010000064.1:0-5455 GCA_046717305.1 Candidatus Limnocylindrales bacterium | reverse complement strand
GCGCAGGGCAGACGCGACCGAGCACGCTCGGGAACGGGATCGTCCCTTGAAGATCCGGGTCGATTCGCGCCAGTCGGCTTCCGCGTTGGCCTTGAGGAAGCCCGGGATGTCGATGTGGCTGGGGCACTTGTTCTGGCACGGCGGCAGGCAGTAGGCGTTGTGGTCCGAGAAGATCAGCTCCAGGTTCGTCCGCCGGAGCCGTCGCAGCTCCTCGGTCTGGGTCTGGACCTTCATCTCCGGCTCGCACATCCGCGAACAGGAGATCGGCGGATGCTCCTCGCCCTCCACCTCGACGACGCACATCCGGCAAGCCCCAAACCCGGGCAGCTTGGGCTCGTAGCACAGCGTCGGGATCTCGATCCCGTTGTCCCGGCAGACCTCCAGGATCGTCTGGCCCGCGAGGCCCTCCACGACCCGCCCGTCCACCTCGATCCGGATCGCCGGCGTGGACTGCGGGCGCTGCGGCGACTGGGTGGTGAGCAGCCGTTCCGCGACCGTGTCCTCGCGCGCCGTCACCGTGTCGAGGACGGCCGGCGTGTCTGGGCGGGACTCGGGGCGTGTGATGAGGTCAGCCAAGTTCGGGGCCTCAGTGCGTCGCGCTCGCTGCCATCGCAATCGGATGGCAGACGCCAGCGGGGCAGGAGCTGCGCTCGAGATGCTCGTCGAGCTCCGCTCGGAAGTATCGCATCCCGCTCATTAGCGGGAGGGTCGCCAGGCGCTCGTGGTCGCACAGCGCCGAGGCGACGATGTCCGCTGCGAGATCCGTCAGCAGACCCAGGTCGCCGGCGCGCGAGGTGCCCGCCGCCAGGCGGTCCCCGATCTCGGACAGGCGCCGCGTCCCGATCCGGCACGGGATCGTCTTGCCGCACGCCTCGTCCGCGCAGAACCGGGTGAGCACGCGGGCGAGGTCAACGATGCAGGCCCGGTCGTCCGCGACGATCACGGAGCCCGAGCCGACGTGAGCGCCGGCGGTCCGCAGCGCGTCGAACGTGTACGGGGTGTCGAGCGCCTCCGGTGGCACGATGCCGCCGGACGGGCCGCCGACGAGGATCGCCTTGACCGTTCGTCCCGCCGGAAGCGGACCAGCGAGGGCCGTGATATCCCGGAGCGGCGTGCCCAGCGGGACCTCGGCAACGCCGGAACGGACGCCGCCACGGACCTGGACGAGGATGGTGCCGGGGCAGTCCGCGGCGCCGATCTTCGCGAAGGCTTCTGCCCCATGCACGACGATCCACGGGATCGCGGCGAGCGTCTGCACGTTGTGGACGACCGTCGGGAGGCCGCGCAGACCGCGGGTCGCCGGGTGCGGTGGGCGCTGCTCGGGCTGGCCGCGCTTCCCCTCCAGGGCCTTGAGGAGGATCGTCTCCTCGCCGAGCAGGTACGCACCCTGGACGGTCCGGATGGTCATGTCGAGGTGGCGTCCGCTCCCGAACGCGTTCAGGCCGACGTATCCGGCGTCCGTCGCGGCCGCAACGGACGCCTCCAGGATGCGGAGTGTGGACGCCGCTTCCGAACGGACGGCGATGATCGCCTCGGACGCGCCGACCGCGAACGCCGTGATTGCCAGTCCCTCGATGACCGCGAACGGGTTGCGCTCCAGGAGTGCCTGATCCGTCAGGCTGGCCGGATCCGCGCCGTAGCCGTTCGCGACGACGATCCGGGCGAGGGCATCCGTGCCCCGTGCTGCGCGCCACTTGTCGGCGGCCGGATAGCCGGCACCGCCACGGCCTCGCAGGCCGGACGCGCCGATCGTCGCGATCGTCCCGGTGCCGCCGAGGTCCCGGACCGCGCGCCGCAGGCCCTCGAATGCGCCCGCCTTGACGGCGGCATCCAGGTCCGCGGGATCCCCGGCTGCCGTCCTTGGCAGCAGAATCGCCGGCCAGCGCTTCGGGGTCTCCAGGATCGCGACGTCGGTCATGCGTCGCCGCCCGGACGGCCGGTGAGCGAGGCGCCGAGTCCCACCAGGTACGCGGCCTCCGCCGGCCGACGGGCATCGATCTCGGCGGCCTGCCCGGCCTGCCCCGGCGGCTCGAACCGAAGGTGCCCGTAGAACGAGGCGGTGCCGTTGATCATCGCGTACCAGGCGCCGGTGATCTGGCTGATCCGCTTGAGTGCCGCGACCGGCAGGTAGCCGTACTCGGCCTGTGTCGCTTCGAGGATCTCGAGCATCCGCGCCGGGTCGTGATCGACCGCCTCCAGGATCGCGTCGACCGGCCCCACGTCCAGCCCCTCGAAATGCGTGTATGCGGCGTCCGGGACCGTTCGGCCGGATCGTCGGAGCGCGGATTCCTCGCGTCGCTCGCCGTACGTCTCGGCCTGGCCCCAGTGGACGTGGAAGCGCCCTTTCGTGTCCAGCCCGCCCATGTCGATGCACTCGATCGGGCAGGCCTGGGCGCACTGGAAGCACGTTTCGCACTTCAGCGTGCCCCACTCGTCGTACAGGAGCTGGAGGCGGCCGCGGAACTTCGGGGGGATATCCGCCTTGACCTCCGGGTAGCGGATTGTCGCCTTCGGCTCGAAGAACCGGCGGAGGGTCAGCGCCATGCCGCGGACCATGCCGAAGCCGGGGATCAGGCTCATCGGACGGTCCTCACGACCCGATCACGACGACAGCGGCGGCCGTCACGAACAGGTTGAGGAGGGCGGCGGGGAGGAGCCACTTCCAGGCGAACCCCATGAGCTGGTCGATCCGGACCCGGGGCAGCGTGCCGCGCATCCAGACGAAGATGAACACGAATGTGAACGTCTTGAGCATGAACCAGACGAGGCCGGCCACCCAGTCGAAGCTCACGTACGCCCAGGCGAAGATCAACCCGCCGGCGGCGACGTTGAACAGGAGGAAACCGATGATCAGGGCGACCCACCAGCGCATCGAGCTGCGCAGCAGGTAGAACGGCGCAGCGAAGAGGAGCGTCCCGATCGGCGGCACGAGCGCGATCAGGAAAAGGAGGGACAGCCCCATCGAGCCGAGGTCCAGCGGGATCGACAGCTCGGGGAACGGGAACGGTGCATTCCAGCCGCCGAGGAAGAGAACGACGGTGAGCGCCGAGAGGATGAATACGTTCACGTACTCGGCGAAGAAGAAGAACCCGAACCGCATGCCCGAGTACTCGGTCGCGAAGCCCGCGACGATCTCCGAGTCCGCCTCGGTCAGGTCAAACGGCGTCCGGTTGCCCTCCGCGGTCGCGGCGATGAAGAAGATCAGGAACCCGAGTGGCTGACGGAAGACGTACCAGTCCGTGAACCAGCCGGCCTGTTGCTGGACGATCTGATTGAGGCTCATCGTCCCGGCGAGGATGAGCAGGCCCACGACCGACAGGGTGAGCGGGATCTCGTAGCTGATGATCTGGGCAGCAGATCGCAGGCCGCCGAGGAGCGAGTACTTGTTGAAGCTCGCCCAGCCGGCCATCATCAGGCCCACGACGCCGAGTCCGCCGACCGCGAAGAAGTAGAGCAGGCCGATGTTGAAATCCTGCCCGTACAGGCCCGGCGCGAACGGCAGGACCAGGACCGTCATCACCGCCGCGCCGTAGGTCACCACCGGCGCCCAGGTGAACACGACCGCGTCCGCTCCGGTCGGCGTGAAGTCCTCCTTCATGAGCACCTTCAGGCCGTGGACCACGGATAGGAGCGAGCCCCACGGGCCCACCCGATCCGGCCCGACCCGCAGGTTCATGAGCGCGATCACCTTCATCTCGAGGTAGATGTTCAGGAAGGCGATCGGGACGGTGATCAGGAGCACGATCGTCACCGCGACGACGAACCGGACGATGCCGAGGTTCGCGGCCAGGATGTCCAGGATCGTCGCGCCGAAGATCGCGATGAGCGCGATCAGCCCGGCAGTCAGGATCGCGAGGATCGGAAGGAGCGTGAAGACGACCTTCCCCGGAAGGGTCAGGCGGCCCCAGGCGCGGGAGACAGCCGTCACTTGTCAACCCCGCCCATGATCGGGTCGAGGGAGGCCATGATCGCCATCGTGTCCGCGATCAGGTTTTCGTTCATGAGCAGCCCCACCGACTGGAGGTGGAGGAAGCTCGGGTCGTGGATCCGCATCCGGAAGGGCTGGTCCGTCCCGTCGCTGATGGCGTAGGTGGCGTACTGGCCGCGCGGACCCTCGATCGCGGCATACGCCCTACCGGGCCGCGGGCGGAGCAGCCGCGGCAGCTTGGCCATGATCGGGCCGTCCGGCATCTGCTGGAGGCACTGGTCGATGATCCGGATGCTCTGCTTGATCTCCTCGATCCGGAGCAGGTAGCGGGCGAGTGAATCGCCCTCCGTCCGGGTGGGGATGTCGAAGTCGATCTCGGGGTAGATGGAGTACGGGTGGGCGCGCCGGACGTCGAACGGGACGCCGGTGGCGCGCAGGTTCGGGCCGGTCATGCACATCCGGAGCGCGGCCTCCGTGTCGATGACCCCGAGGCCTCGGGCGCGCCGGACGAAGATTTCGTTCTCGTTGAGGAGCGTGAGGTTCGCCTCGATGTGCTTCGTCGCGCGGCTCATCCAGTCGCCCAGGCGGCTCATGAACTCGTGGTTCAGGTCTCCGTTCACGCCCCCGATCCGGAAGTAGTTGAAGAGCATCCGCTGGCCGGTCAGGGCGGCCAGCATCTCCACGATCTCGTCGCGCTCGATGAACGACCAGAGGATCGGGGTGAGGCCGCCCAGGTCCAGCGCGAACCAGCCCATGAACAGGGCGTGGCTGGCGACGCGGTTCAGCTCACCGGACAGGACTCGGATGTACTCGGCGCGGCGCGGGACATCCACGTCGAGGAGCTTCTCGAAGGCCATGACGGGCGACCACTCGCAGAACAGCGAGCTGATGTACTCGAGCGGGTCCACCTGGCTGATGACCTGGTGGTAGTCCGCGTTCTCGCACAGCTTCTCGACACCCCGATGGAGATAGCCCAGGACGGGGTCCAGGTCCACGACCTTCTCGCCGTCCAGCTTCAGGACGATCCGGAGCACGCCGTGCGTGGACGGGTGCTGGGGGCCCATGTTCAGGAACATCTGGCCGTCGCCGAGCGTGTAGAACTCCGCCTCGCGCTCGGTCCTCGGCGGGTACGGCGGGACGGGCTCGAAGGTGCCGATCTCGCGGTCCAGGAGGACGCGTGGGTCGTCCGCGGAGGGCTGGGCTTCGTGTCGCGTCGAGGCGGTCATCGTTCGCGCCTCGGACTCACGCCTTCACCCGGCGCACGGCGTCGGCGGGCGCATTGCGCGGCGCATGGCTGCGCTCCATGTGCCGGACCCCGCCGCCCGGGGAGCGGGCCGCGTCGTCCGGCAGGAAGAAGTCCTTCCGGAGTGGAAAGCTCGTGTAGTCGGGCGGCATGTAGATCCGGCGAAGGTCGCGGTTCCCCTCGAAGATGATCCCGAACATGTCGTAGGCCTCGCGCTCCATCCATTCCGCGCCCTTCCACAGGAACGTGGCGGACGGGACCCGCGGATCGTCCCGCGACAGGCC
>JBKJVO010000063.1:0-2504 GCA_046717305.1 Candidatus Limnocylindrales bacterium | reverse complement strand
GCTCCCAGGTGCAGATCGCCGTGGCCCGAAGGCGGACAAGGATGTCACCGGGGCCCGCCACCGGGGTCTGAACGTCCTGGAGGCTGATGTCGCGAACGCCGGCCATCACGCCGACGCGCATCGTGGTGGCCGTTCGGCCCGCGTGAGCCTCGACCGATGACGAGGTCAACGTTGGTCCCTCCCACTCGGCGGGTGTGCAAGAATTTGCAGCAAGGAATTCCGTAGTTGGCCGCACTATAGCAGGGCATCGAAGGAATCCGAGATCGCAATCCCATCGCGCGGCGCCTCGTCAGCCGGCCGCGGCGACCTCGGCAATGGCGGCGTCCAGCTCGTCATCGGACGGCTCCACGACGACGCGCGCCGGTTGCCGTGGATCCCCGATGAGGATCACTGGCGTCACGCGGACTCCGCCGTTGTAGGAGCGGTTCAGCGCGTCCGCCGCGGCATCGAACTCGACGTTGCGGTAGGTATACGCAATCCCGCGCGCATCCATGTGCGCACGGGATCGGATCGTGTCCTCGCAGGTATCACGGCCGAGGACGAGGATCGCGGGCAAGGCGGCGTCGCGCATGGGCGCAGCCTTCCTCAGGCGTCGAATTGCGGCGGTTCGCCACGGGTCACGGCCGTCGCCGCCGTGAGCACGGCGTCGCGAAGGACGCCGTCGGTCGCGGGCGTGCTGCACGCGGCACAGCGAATCATCGGCCGGTCCACCGGCTCCAGGCCCTCGTCAGGGGCGGCGAGGCCGAGCAGTCGGAGTCCGGTCGGGTCGAGGATCACGCGATCGATAGCGCGTACCGGGCTGTCGATCTCCCAGGCAGCCGCCGGGCTGTGGCAGCTGGGGCAAAGCGGGGCGGCCGATGGGCTCACCAGCCTCGACCCCGTGGGTGCTCAGCATGGCGCGCGAGGCGCTCGCCCGGCAGGGCGACGGGTTGGCCGGTGTTGCCCTGCGGACGTGTCGGAGCCGGTGCCCCGTTTCTCGACGGCGCCTGCGGGCGCGGTGCCGATGGGCGCGCGCCAAGGGACGTGCCGGTTCGCCACGGTGCCTGGGGCCGTCCGGAGGTCGGTGCGGGGCCATGCGGGCGGACGGGCTGCGGAGCTCCGGGTCGCCGCTGCGCAGCATTGCGATGGGGTCGAGGGCCCTGGGCGCGGGCACCGAACCCGCTCGGCCCACGGCTGGGTGCGGGCGCCATGCCGCGCGGTTCCATCCCGACGCCCGTGCGCAGGCGGATGGCCTGAGGGCGGATGGAGCGGTCCGGCTCGTAGCCGGGAACGACCTCCACGTCGATCCGTCGCCCCAGCAGCGTCTCGATGTCCCGGAGCAGCCGGTCCTCGTCCACGCAGACGAGCGAGATCGCATCGCCCTCCACGCCGGCTCGGCCGGTCCGGCCGATCCGGTGGAGGTAATCCTCCGGGGTCATCGGCAGCTCGAAGTTGACGACGTGGGGCAGCTCCTCGATGTCGATGCCGCGCGCCGCGACCTCGGTCGCCACGAGGATCGAGACCCGGCCGGCCTTGAAGTCGGTGAGGGCGCGGATCCGTTGCGACTGGCTGCGATTGCCGTGGATCGCGGCGGCCATGATGCCGTCCTTGAGGAGCTGCTCGGCGAGGCGGTTGGCACCGTGCTTCGTCCGGGTGAAGACGAGGGCCTGGTCGATCCGTCCGGACGCGACGAGCTCCCGGAGGAGGTCCCGCTTGCGCTCACGATCGACACGGATGACGACCTGCCGGACGAGATCCGTCGGGGTGTTCCGCGGCGTGGACTGGACGTGCGCGGGGTCATGCAGGAAGCCCGACGCCAGCGCGCGGACGTCGTCGTTGAAGGTGGCCGAGAAGAGCAGGTTCTGGCGATGCGCCGGGAGCGTTTCGAGGATTCGGCGGATGTCGCGAATGAACCCCATGTCCAGCATCCGATCCGCCTCGTCCAGGACGAGGACCTCGATCCCAGACAGGTCAACGGTGCGCTGCCCGATGTGGTCGAGCAGCCGGCCGGGCGTTGCGACCACGATTTCCGGGCCGCTGCGAAGCCCACGGAACTGCGGCTCGTAGCCGACGCCGCCGTAGATGGGGACCGAGCGGACGGGCCGCTGGGCGCCGTACGTGCGCACGCTCTCCTCCACCTGGAGCGCGAGCTCGCGGGTGGGGACGAGAACGAGGACGCGTGGGAGCCGGCGCGGCGCCTGGCCCGGGCGAGGCGCGACGGGCGGTCGTGACGCCGGGACGGCGTGAAGGCGCTGGAGGATCGGCAGGACGAACGCGGCCGTCTTGCCGGTGCCCGTCTGGGCGCCCGCGAGGACGTCCCGGCCGGCGAGGACGTACGGGATCGCCTGGGCCTGGATGGGAGTGGGCTCGGTGTAGCCCTGGTCCGCGACAGCGCGGAGGAGCTCGGGCGTCAGCCCGAGTTGATCAAAGGACACGGAATGGTGCTCCTGACGGGGCCCTCCCGCTCTGTGGCGGGGCCCGGTCAGGGCAAGAAGTGGATCGAAATCAGCGGTCTTGACCGGGGC
>JBKJVO010000062.1:0-4528 GCA_046717305.1 Candidatus Limnocylindrales bacterium | reverse complement strand
GAGATCGGCGTCAAGGAGCCGAGCGCGACGTTCTCGGCGGGCTTCGGGGCTCCCTTCCTGCCCCGCCACCCCGGCGTCTACGCCGAGATGCTGATGGACCGCCTGGAGCAGTACGACGTCCCGGTCTGGCTCGTGAACACCGGCTGGACGGGCGGGCCGTACGGCGTTGGGCAGCGGATGAACATCAACCACACCCGGAACATGGTCCGGGCTGCCCTCAACGGAGACCTCGCGAATGTACCGACGGTCGTCGATCCGGTCTTCCGGGTGGCGGTCCCGGCCACCGTTCCGGGGGTCCCGACCGAGGTCCTCACACCCAGGAACACCTGGCCGGACCCAGCCGCCTATGACGCGGCGGCGCGCCGGATCGCGCACATGTTCCACGAGAACTTTGCCGCCTACGCCGACGGCGTGAGTGAGGCGGTCCGGGATGCCGGCCTGCTCGTTGCCGAGGGCGCCGGCGAGGTCCCCGTGTCCGCGCCCGGCGAGGGCTGACCGCAACTTCGAGTCGAGACAGGAGACACCATGCGTCGCAGCAAGGTCACCGTCATCGGGGCCGGCAATGTCGGCGCGACGACCGCCCAGCGAATCGCCGAGGCTGGCCTCGCGGACGTCGTCCTCGTCGACATCGTCGAGGGCCTTCCGCAGGGCAAGGGGCTCGATCTGGCCGAGGCCTCGCCGGTCGTCGGCCACGACTCGCACATCCTCGGCACGAACGACTATGCCGATACGGCGGGCTCGGACATCGTCGTCGTCACGTCCGGGCTGGCCCGCCAGCCGGGCATGAGCCGGGACGACCTGCTCGCGAAGAACGCGGGAATCGTCCGGTCGGTCGTGACGTCCGCCGTCGCGCACTCCCCGAACTGCATCCTCGTGATCGTCACGAACCCGCTCGACGCGATGTGCCACGTCGCGATGGAAGCCTCGGGGTTCCCACGCGAGCGCGTCCTGGGGATGGCCGGCGTTCTCGACTCGGCCCGGTTCAGGACGTTCATTGCGATGGAGCTTGGCGTCTCGGTGGAGGACACGCACGCCTTCGTCCTCGGCGGCCACGGCGACACGATGGTCCCGCTGCCGCGCTACTCCACGGTCGCCGGGATCCCGATCACCGAGCTCATGACCCCGGAGCGGGTCCAGGCGCTGGTGGATAGAACCGCGAACGGCGGGGCGGAGATCGTGGCGCTCCTCAAGGCCGGCTCGGCCTACTATGCCCCCGCCGCCTCCACGTTCGAGATGGTCGACGCGATCCTCCGCGACCGGAAGCGGGTCCTCCCGTGCGCCGTCCTGCTCCAGGGCGAGTACGGCGTGGACGGGCTGTTCGTGGGCGTGCCGGTGGTCCTGGGTGCAGGCGGCATGGAGCGGATCATCGAGATTCGTCTGACCGACGACGAGGCGGCCGCCTTCCAGCGCTCGGCGGGCGCGGTACGCGAGCTCGTGGACAAGCTGCACGCCTGAGGATAGCCCGGCCACGTTGGGCGGATGCGGGCCGAACCCTGGTGCCTCCCGGCACCGGATGGTTCGTCGGTCTCGTGACGGAACGGGTGGCCGCGCGTACCCTCTGCAACACGCCCTGGGGGACGTGCGTTGCGGCGACCCCGATCGCGGCGCGCATACCAGCCCTGACCACGGGTCCGGAACGCCTCGCCGGCGACGACACTCCGGCACAGCACCAGGAGGAATCGATGTTGATCAAGCGACTTCGCCTGCTCGCGGCCGCAACGGCCACGGTCGTTGCCCTGAGCGGCGCGTTCGCGGCTCCCGCGGTTGCCATCACTGACGGCGCCCTCGACGGCACCGCGCACCCGTACGTGGGGCTGCTCCTCGCCCAGGACGAGAACGGACAGCCACTCTGGCGGTGCAGCGGCACGCTCCTGTCCGACCGGATCTTCCTGACCGCGGGCCATTGCACGGAGCCTCCTGCGGCGCACGTCGAACTCTTCTTCAGCGCCGGCCCGATCCTCCTCGATCCAGCCTACGTGGCCGCCGGCCGTGTCTGTTCGGCGGCGATCACCGGCTACCCATGCACGGGCAACGTCGGCGGCACGCCCTACACGCACCCGCAGTACAACCCGAGCCAGTTCTACCGATTTGACCTCGGCGTCGTGCTCCTCGACGAATCGTTCTCGATGTCCCAGTACGGCATTCTGCCGCAGCTGAACGTCCTGGACCGGCTCGCCCGGCAGCGCGGACTCCAGGACGTGACATTCACGGCGGTCGGCTATGGGCTCCAGCAGAGCTTCCCGGACGCGGCCTCGTTCCTGGCCCACAACACCCGGACCCGAATGGTGGCCCGTCCGCGCCTGCTGCAGATCAACGTCCCCGGCTTCACTGGTGACTTCTCGATCCTGCTGTCGAACAACGCGAACACCGGCGGCACGTGCTTCGGCGACTCGGGCGGCCCGAACTTCATCGGGACCTCTAGAGTTCTGGGCGGCGTGACCTCGTTCGGCATCAACGGCAACTGTGCCGGGACGGGCGGGGTCTACCGCGTCGATCGCTCGGACGACCTCAACTGGCTCGAGGGCGCGTTCGGCGCATATCTCCCCTGATCGCACGCCGAATCTGACGTCGAGGCCCCCGGCACCGCCGGGGGCCTCGTGATTCCCGGGGCCTCCGCGCGCCGGTACACTCCGGCCGTGACCCGACTCCCCGACGCGAGGTTCGCCGAATGACGGCGCCGGCAGTCATCACCCTCGCGTTCGACCCGATCCTGCGCCTGGGCGACCTCGAGCTGCGGGGCCAGACGGTCGTCCTGGCCGGGATCCTGCTCGCCGCGCTCCTCATGGCGGCGAGAATCGGGCGGATCACGCCGCAGCCGGGCCCCTATGTCCCGGCGCCCACGCTGCGCCCGGATGACATCCCGTTCCTCGTCCTCGGCATTGTCCCCGGGGCGGTCATCGGCGGTCGGCTCGAATACGTCCTCCTCCACCTCGAGTACTACCGGGCCAACCCGCTAGCGATCATCGACCCGGCCCAGGGCAGCCTGGCCCTCGGGCTGGCCGTCGCCGGCGGAGTGCTCGGCGGGATCGTCATCGCCCGGCTCGTTGGGGCGCCGGCAGATCGGTGGATGCACGCCGCGGTGCTGCCGATGCTCTTCGTCCTCGCCGCCGGCAAGCTCGCAAGCGTCCTTGCCGCGGATGGCCAGGGGCTTCCCAGCGACCTGGCCTGGGCGACGTCGTACACCGGCCCGGGGCCATGGGGGAGCCTCGCCCCGGAGATCGCGTCGCACCCGTCCCAGGTCTACGAGGCCATCGCCTCGACGCTCGTCCTGGTCTTCCTCGGGCGTGCCATTCGACTCGGCGCGTTCGCCCGGCGGAATGGCTCGGCGCTCCTCGTCGCCGTGGCGCTCTGGGCGATCGGGCGAGGGGTCGTGGCGTTCACCTGGCGGGATGCCGCCGTTACCGGGCCGTTCCGAGCGGAGCACCTCGTGCTCGCCGTCGTCGTTGGCGCGTGCGTCGGCGGGCTGCTGCGCCTGCGCTGGGCGGAGAGCCGACCACAACTGGTGCGCCGACGCACCGGTTCCTGATGCCCCCCGCGACCAGACACCACTGGTCGTACTAGACTCGCGTAACGCAGCCCGGTGGAGGCCGGCCATGCCCCCGTCCACGGCGCCCGGTCCGTGAGATCGCGCGCCCCCATCCGTGCCATGGGAGTCAATCCATTGAGGAAGCTCAGGTCGTCGATCGTCCTGCTCGCTGCTCTCGCACTCCTGGTCACCGGAGGTCCCGGAGCGGCCCTCGCAGGTCCAGTCGAGTCCGCCGCTGGTGCGAGCGCCGCGAGCGCGAAGTTCAGCTCCGGCGGGACCTACATCGTCCAGATGAGCGGCGACCCGGCGGTCGCCTACGAGGGTGGGATCAAGGGCCTGCGGGCCACCGCGCCGAAGCCCGGTGCGAAGATCGATCCCTTCGCGAGTGACGTTGTCAATTACACGAACTACCTGAAGGGCACGCACGACGCGGCGCTCAAGGCCGTCGGCGCCACGAAGAAGCTCTACGACTACACGTTCTCGTACGACGGCTTCGCCGCCTCCCTGACCGCGGGCCAGGCGAACGCCCTCGCGGCGCGGAAGGACGTCCTGTCGGTCGTCGCCGACGAGCTCCGCCAGATGGACACGTCGTCCACGCCCGCATTCCTCGGCTTGTCCGCTCCGGGCGGACTCTGGGACCAGCTCGGCGGGACGGCCTCGGCCGGCGACGGGATCATCGTCGGCATCGTGGACTCCGGCATCTGGCCGGAGAGCGCCAGCTTCTCCGACCGGACCGGCTCGAACGGGAACGCCACGAAGGACGGGAAGCTGTCCTTCCAGCAGATCCCCGGCTGGCATGGCAAGTGCACCCCCGGTGAGGGCTTCACCGCCTCGAACTGCAACCAGAAGCTGATCGGGGCCCAGTACTACAACGCCTCGTGGGGCGGCAACGCGGCCGTTGAGTCACAGCGCCCCTGGGAGTTCATGTCCGCGCGCGACTACAACGGCCACGGGACACATACCGCTTCCACGGCAGCGGGCAACCACGGCGTCCAGGCCACC
>JBKJVO010000061.1:0-4970 GCA_046717305.1 Candidatus Limnocylindrales bacterium | reverse complement strand
GCTTAACACGGAGGTCTGCAAAACCTCTATTCAGCGGTTCGAATCCGCTCGTCGCCTCCACCTTTCCCAACGCTCTCCCACGCGGACGAGGCGTTTCCGGCTCGCGGTGGTGCGGCCCACCCCATGCGTCGTCGGGTTTGTGACAGATTCTCGCCACGCGGGAGCTATTCACCCAATCCGTGACAGGTGATCGCCCGCCGAGCAAATGCCGGAATCGGAGCGGATCTTCGTGCGGGGAAGGTCAAGCCTCCTCGTGGGCGAGGTGACGAGTAGCCGTCTGGGTAGCAGATGACAGGACCGAACGGACCGGGAAAGAAGCCGGCAGCGGCCCCCTTCCCGTTTCGGCGGTAGCCTGATCGGGTGCGCAGTTCTCGACTCCCAGAACCCCTCGAGCCGATCGACGTCCGGATCACGGCGATCCTGGCGCGATGGGGGATCCCGGTCCTCCGCATCGGACTCGGAGTCGTCTTTCTCTGGTTCGGCGTCCTGAAGTTCTTCCCCGGGGCGAGCCCGGCGGAGACCCTTGCGGCCCGCACGATCGAGCAGCTGACGGGCGGCGCGATCGGACCGAGCGTCTCGCTGCCCGTCCTCGCGACGTGGGAGAGCCTGATCGGCGTTGGCCTGCTCGCCGGCCGGTTCATGCGCGCGACGCTCCTGCTCCTCGCGCTCCAGATGCTTGGGACGCTGGCCCCCCTCGTCCTCTTCCCGGCGGAGACCTTCTCGACCTTCCCGTCCGTGCCGACGCTGGAGGGCCAGTACATCATCAAGAACGTCGTCCTGATTGGCGCGGCGATGGTCGTCGGCGCGACCGTGCGTGGCGGACGGCTGGAGCCGGAACCGGGCGGCGCCGAAGCCTGACCTTCGCTACGCTGCTCCGCGCCGGAGTGGCGGAATGGCAGACGCAGTCGACTTAAAATCGGCGGCCCGCAAGGGCGTGAGGGTTCGAGTCCCTCCTCCGGTACGAGGTGCGCCAGCGCCGACGCGCCCGGAACGCTCCGCAGCGCCTTGCGCGACGCGGGACCGTCAGCCGCGGCCGAAGAGCGCGCCCAGGCCCTTCGAGCGGCGCTCGACCGGGGATTCCGCTACATGTTCGCCGGCGAGCCGGGCGGCGAGCCTCACGAGCTGCTCGGCGGCGGCCGACCTCGGGGCGCCGATGACCACCGGGACGCCCTCGTTGACGCTCTTGAGGAAGGCGAATGCGTCGTACGGGATCGTCATCGCGATCTTCGTCTCGAGCGCTTCCTCGATGTCGCGGAGGCGGAGGATCTCCCGGGCGAAGATCTGGTTGATGATGAACGAGGTCTCTCCGAGCTGAACGTCGCTGGCGGTCAGCAGCTCGCGCAGGGCGTGGACGGCCTTGAGCGCCGGGAACTCCGGGGTGACGACGATGACGACGTCCGTCGCACGCTGCAGGACGGCCTCCGAGCGGGCGTCGAGGGCCGAGCCGGCGTCCACGACGACGTACCGGAAGGCGCGGCCCGCCGTCTCGATGAGTTGCCGGACGGTCGCCTCGGAGATCGCGCCGCCGCCATCCGGTGTCGGCGGCGCCGCGAGAACCGCGATCCCGGAGTCGTGGCGTTCCAGGTACGTCGGAAGGGCCCCCGGATCGCGCAGAGCACCCTCGTCGTGGACGAGGTCGGCGATCGACAGGCGCCCGGGGATGTTCAGGTGCGTCGCGACCTGGCCGAACTGGAGATCGAGGTCGATGATCAGTGCCTGGTCCGGTGCTCGCCGGCCAAGCGCAACGGCGACATTCACGGCCACGGTGGTCGTGCCGACGCCGCCCTTGGGCGAGTAGACGGCGATCGTCCGCTGCGCGGTCGCGTCGCGGAACGTCACCATCGGTGCGCGGTTGCCGCCGCTCGAGAGATCGCGCGAGCGGTGGTTCCGAAGGACGAGCGCCTCCACGCGGGCATCGAGCTCGCGCGGGTCGAACGGGACGCCGATGACGTCATCGACACCGACTTCGAGCAGCTCGATCCGCTCCTCGACGTCATCCGTGCGGCTCAGGGCGAGGATCGGCACGCTGGCGAGGCCCTTGACGCCGCGGATCGCCCGACAGGCATCCACGGTCTGCCCTGGCGCGCCACCGAGGTCGATGACGACGACCTCCGGATCGCCGCCGGCGGCCGATGCCGTGTCAGCGCTCGGGGCGCGGGTCACGGCGTGACCGAGGCCTGCGAGGGCGGCCCCGACGGCGTCGTCCGTCGAGTCCGAGATGAGCAGAATGCGGCTGGTGGCCACGTGGCTCCCCGGATGCTCTGGAATTCCTGGAGGCCGGCGGTCGCCGGGCGCTCAGAGGATACAACGGCGGTCGCGTGGTAGACTCCCGACCGACCTTTCTGCTCCGCGGCGACGTTTCAGAGCGGGGCATTTCCCACAGGAAGGAGTTGACGGCCCATGCGCCGATACGAACTCATGCTCGTGCTTCGTCCGGACGCGCCGGACGAGCGAATCGCCGCGATCGTCGATCGCACCACCCGCCAGATCGCCACCGATGGTGGCCAGATCGTCAAGGTCGCCCCGTGGGGCCGCCGGCGGCTTGCGTACCCGATCGAGCGGTACCGCGAGGGCTCCTACCAGATCATCGTCTTCGAGGCGCCGGCCGGCACCATCGCCGAGATCGAGCGCAGCCTCCTCATCACCGAGGAGGTGCTCCGGCACCTCATCGTCCGGCAGGAGCGGCCCGCCAAGGCCCTCAACCGCGCCGACGCCGATGGCGTCGACGACACGGATCTTCCACCCGTTGACGACGAGGATCCGGATGACGGTACCGAGCGGATCGACGAATCTGAGAGCGAGGCGGCTCCGGCCGCCATCGACTGAGGAGACGAGCGATGGCGTTCTGCAAGATCCAGGTCGTCGGCAACCTCGGGCGAGATCCCGAGCTTCGCTATACACCGAACGGACGGCCCGTCACCGAGTTCAGCGTCGCCGTCAACCAGGCGACGAAGAACCAGCAGACAGGCGAGTGGGTCGAAGCGACCGACTGGTTCCGCGTCAGCGTCTGGGGAGACCGCGCCGAGCGCTCGGCGGAGTCCCTCCGCAAGGGGAGCCGCGTCCTGGTTGACGGGCGGTTCCGGACCCGGGAGTACGAGACGAAGGACGGCCGCAAGGGCCTTTCCCTCGAGATCACGGCGGACAACGTCGTTCCGCTCGATCGCCGCGAGCAGGAGGGCACCTTCGCCGGTGCCCCCGGCGCCCCAGGTGCCCCCGGTGGCCCGCCCGCGGCCGGTGCTCCGGGCGCCGCTCCCGGTGGCGGCTTCGACGACACCGAGATCGACGAACTGCCCTTCTGACCTCCAGCTGACCCATTCGCGCCCGACCGGGCGCCGCGAGGAGACCGTTCATGCCAGCACCCCGCTCCCGCAAGCGCGACGACACCTACCGCGACCGCCGCCGCCGAAAGGTGTGCTCGTTCTGCGCGGACAAGACCGTCCAGATCGACTACAAGGAGGTCAACCGCCTCCGACGCTTCCTGTCCGAGCGCGCGAAGATCGAGCCGCGCCGAAAGACCGGCACGTGCGCCGGGCATCAGCGGGAGCTGTCCGTGGCGCTGAAGCGCGCACGCCTCGTCGCGCTGCTGCCGTACGCGCCCCAGCACCTCCGACCCTGACCGTCGTCGCGGCTCACTGACGCCGCCGAACGAGTCGACACGGCCGTGGAGATGGGCCTGTTGCTGATTGCCGGGGGCATCGCCACCGGGTTCTTCGGCTCGCTCCTGGGCCTTGGCGGCGGCGTGCTCCTCGTCCCGCTCCTGACGCTGGGGTTCAACCTCCCGGTTCGCGAAGCGGTGGGCGTCTCGCTCGTCTGCGTCATCGTGACGAGCGGCGCGTCGGCCGCGGTCTTCCTCGAGCGCCGCGTCGCAAACCTGCGCCTCGGCATGGTGCTGGAGCTGTTCACCGCGATCGGTGCCCTCGTCGGCGGAACGATGGCCTTCCTCCTCGACGAGCGCGTCCTGGCCGGTCTCTTCACCGTCCTCCTGCTGTACACGGCCGCCACGATGCTCCGGCCGAGCCGGCCGCCACCGGCCGCCACTCCGGACTCCATGGTTCCCGAGGCACCTGGTTCCGTGGCCGGCGCGGCGAGGGGCCGTGTCATGGACGGCATGTCCGGACCCGACTACCGCATCCGCGCGCCGATTCCGGGTGCCGTCGGAGGCGTCGGTGCGGGCGTCGTGTCGGCGCTCCTGGGGATCGGCGGTGGGCTCGTCATGGTTCCCGTGATGCACGTCGTCATGGGCGTGCCGCTCCGCGTTGCGACGGCGACGAGCAACCTGATGATCGGGATCACCGCCTCGACGAGCGCCCTGGTCTACCTGCTCCGCGGTGGGATCGACCCGTATGCCACCGGCCCGACGGCGCTGGGTGTGTTCATCGGCGCGGCCGTCGGCTCGCGGGTTGCGCACCGCGTCGACCTGCGCGTCCTCCGTCTCCTCTTTGCAGCAGTGCTCGCGTACACGGCCTTCCTCATGGTTCGCCGCGCGGCAGGGATCGCGTGAGCGGCGCCAAACCGGCGCGCCTCCTCGAGGGGCGCATCGCCCGCCTGCTGTCCGTTGGGACGGCCGCGTCCGTTGGCATCATTGCGGTCGGGGTCGTGCTGATGGCCCTGACCGGTCACACGCCGCTGGACGTCGCGCCGGCGTTCGATCCGGGGTCGCTCGTCGGCAGCCTGCTCGGACTCGATCCGGCGGGATTCCTGTGGCTGGGAGTCGTCGTGGTCCTGGCGACGCCGCTCGCCCGGGTCGTCCTCGCGCTCGCCGGCTTCCTCAGGGCGGGGGAGCACGAGATGGCGCTCGTGGCGGCGCTGATCGTCGCCGTGATCGCCGTCGGCGTGGTCGTCGGTATCAACACCGGCCCGACGAGAGGCTGACAAATGGACCCGATGCTCATCCTGGCGGTCTCGTTCGTGATCATCCTGCTGGGTGCCGAGCTGTTCACGAACGGGATCGAGTGGTTCGGGCGCAAGCT
>JBKJVO010000060.1:0-2522 GCA_046717305.1 Candidatus Limnocylindrales bacterium | reverse complement strand
GTCTGGGCGCCCTTCGCCTTGCCCGCCTTGGAGGCCGCGATCCGGGCCTTGGCAGCCTTCTGGGCGGCGGCACGGCCGATGGTCTTGGCGACGTGCGACGACGCGGCAGCAGAGCCGAAGCCTGCGGCGTTGACCTTCCGGACGAGGCGCGACTTGCGACGAGCGGCGGCGTTGGGGTGGATCGCGCCGGCCCTCGCGGCTCGGTCGAGGGCGCTGATCGCGTCGGTCAGGGCGACCTGCGGGTCGATGCCCTCGGTGGGGCTCGTGGCCGCGGTCAGAGCGTTCTTGACGAGGGTCTTGGCGGTGGAGCGGCGCGGTCCGAGGACGGCATGCCGGCGCTCAGCGGATCGGACGCGCTTCAAGCCCGACGGCGTGCGAGCGCCTGTCCATTTCCGGGGCGTTTTGGCCAAGGTGCGAACCTCTCGATGCTGGATCCTGATCTCATGGCGCGGGCGCAGGGCGCCGGGCGCGGACGGGCATGGTAGCAGAAGCGACGGAGCCGACCAGCGGCGAGGCCCCGCAGAACGGGTCCACGTCGGGCAGAAGTTCCCGAATGCTCTCCCGCTGAGCCTTGGAAAGCGTCCAGCCGGCTTGTGAGCACTCGGCCACATCCAGCGCAATCCCCGTGAGCATTCGGGAGAAACGCGCCGCGGAAGAGCGGCCTGGGCGCAGTCCTCGAAGTCGCCCAGCCCAGTCCCGACTGGTCGAAGCGCGGACCCCGCGAGCCCTGTCAGACTTCCCGGCGATGATCGCCATTCTGGGCGGCCTGGGCGCTGCCCTCTCCTGGGCCGTGGCCACGCTCTGCTCATCGCGCTCCAGCCGGATGATCGGTGCGAGCTCCGTGCTGGCCTGGGTCATGATCGTCGGGTTCGCGGTCGGGATCGTCCCGGCGATCGCATCCGCCTCGTCGGCTCCGCCACTCGATCTTCCGCTGCTCGCCGGGCTCGTCGTCGTGGGGCTGTCCTATACCGGCGGGCTGCTGCTCGCATATCTCGCGCTGTCGGTTGGGCGCGTGTCGATCGTGGCCCCGATCACCTCGACGGAGGGGGCCATCGCAGCTGTCATCGCTGTCGCCCTTGGCGATCCGATCAGCGCACCGACCGCAATCCTGCTCGCGGTGATCGCGACGGGGATCGTGCTCGCGTCCGTCGAGCGGTCCGCGGACCCGCCCGACGAGCCGCACGCCGGCGCCCGCACGCACGACCCGGCCAAGAATCGGCGAGCGGTCGTCCTCGCGTTCTCGGCGGCCGCTGTGTTCTCCATCGGCCTCGTCATCAGTGCCCGGATCGGGGCGACGCTTCCGGTCGCCTGGATCGTCGTGGCGTCGCGGACGGTCGGCATCCTCCTGATCGCCCTGCCCCTCGCCCTGGACGGCCGTCTCCGGATCTCGCGGCGGGCCCTTCCGCTGGTCCTCGTGTCCGGCGTCCTGGAGGCGACCGGCATGGTGCTCTTCGTGACCGCCGCGCAGTACGGCGTCGCAACGGCGGCGGTGCTCTCATCCCAGTTCGCCGCCATTGCCGCGGTCGCGGCGTTCTTCCTCTTCGGCGAGCGGCTCACGCGCATGCAGGTGGCGGGCGTCGTGGTCATCGCCGTCGCCGTCAGCGTCCTCGCGCTCCTCCGCCCCTGAGGGGCACGGCCGGACGGGCCGGCGGTGGTGCTAGACTCGCTGCCCGTTCCCGGACCACCAGCCCGGCATCGCCACGCCCAGATTCTCGAGGACCCGTGATCCCCCAGGAGCGCCTGCGCAACTTCTCGATCATCGCCCACATCGATCACGGGAAGTCCACGCTCGCCGACCGGCTGCTGGAGGCGACGCACGCGATCGATCCCCGCCAGATGACGAGCCAGGTCCTCGATTCGATGGACCTGGAGCGCGAAAAGGGGATCACGATCAAGGCCCGGGCCGTCCGCCTTGAATACACCGCGAGCGACGGCCTCGGCTACGCCCTCAACCTGATCGACACCCCCGGCCACGTGGACTTCAGCTACGAGGTCAGCCGCAGCCTGCAGGCGTGCGAGGGGGCGATCCTGGTCGTGGATGCCGCCCAGGGCATCGAGGCCCAGACGCTCGCCAATGTCCACCTCGCCCTGCGCGAAGGGCTGACGATCATTCCCGTCCTCAACAAGATCGACCTCCCGTCCGCGCAGCCGGAGCTGGTGATGGATGAGCTGGAGAGCGTCCTCGCGATCCCGCGCGAGGAGGTGATCCTCGCCTCGGCGAAGGAGGGGATCGGGATCGACGAGATCCTGGAGGCGATCGTCGCCCGAATCCCGCCGCCAAAGGGCGATCCGGCGGCGCCCCTCAAGGCCCTCGTGTTCGACTCCCACTACGACCAGTACAAGGGCGTCATCGTCTACGTCCGGCTCGCCCAGGGCACGCTCCAGGACCACGACCGGATCCGGCTCATGGCGTCGGGAGCGGAGGCCGACCTCCTGGAGCTCGGGTTCTTCCGCCCGCAGCTCGTCCCGGTCCCGTCCAAGCGAGCGGGCGAGGTTGGGTACGTGGCGACGGGCTTGAAGAA
>JBKJVO010000059.1:0-7333 GCA_046717305.1 Candidatus Limnocylindrales bacterium | reverse complement strand
GCCTCCGGGCGCTCGGCGCTGGTCGCACCGGCGTGCTCGAACTCGCGGATCTCGCCGCGGTTGCGGCCGCCCGTCTCCCAGTTGCTCCGCGCCCGGAACGTGAGCTTGGCAACGTTCGGGTCGCCCTGAACGGCGCCGATTGTCGCCACGAGGCGGTCGACGTCCACGCCGTTGCGGATCGTGATGGTGGCCATGCGTCCTCCTTGCCGGGAACCGGCTCTTGCGGTGGTGGGTCATGGCCTACGACGACCACCGCGTCGAGGTTATTCCCGGGGTCCCCGCCGGGAATAATCGAGCCGTCAGATTCGTCCAAGAGATGGAGACCAGGCTATCCGGCTACCGGATTCCCGGCTCCCGAACTGGTGAGCCACGAGGCATGATCCTTTCTGCAGTGGAGACCATGCGCGAGGTCCAGCCGGCCGCCCGTCCCGCCGTCGCGCCCGTCCCGGATGCCACGGCGCCGCGGGAGCCGTTCGCCACCGTCGTGCGCGAGCATCTGGACCGGCTGTACGGCTTCTGCGTCCGTGTCACCGGCAACACCCACGACGGCGAGGATCTCCTCCAGGACACGCTGGTCCGGGCGATGAGCGCGTACGAGGACCTCCGCGAGCCCGGACGAGCCAGAGGTTGGCTGTTCAAGATCGCCACGAATGTGTGGCGGGATCAGTACCGCAAGAAAGCGCGGGAAGTCACCACGACGCCACTGGACGGCATGAACGAGGACACCTTTTCGCTCTTCCAGACGATCGCCGTCGAGGATCCCTTTCCCTACTCCGACGAACTCCACCTGGATTTCCTGCGGCTATTCCGGGATGAGGATGTCGCCGCGGTCTTCGGATCGATCACGCCGGCCTTCCGATTGCCACTCATCCTGACCGTGCTCCACGGCTTCGCCTGCAAGGAGGCGGCGGCGATCCTGGACGTCCCCCTCGGGACGCTGCTGTCGCGGCTCCACCGCGGACGCAAGCAGCTCGAGCGCGGGCTGTGGACCTACGCGGTCGAGAACCGCCTCGTTTCGGTGGCCGATGAGGACGAACGATGATTGACTGTCGAGAGGCCGTTCGGCGGATGTGGGACTACCTGGATCGGGCGCTGGACCCGAAGCCCACCGAGGAATTGGATGCACACCTGGACACATGTACCCGATGCTGCGGCGAGCTCGAGTTCAACCGCCAGCTGCGCGAGACAGTCGCGGAGCGCCAGGCCGTGCCGGTGTCGCCGGAGCTGCGTTCGCGTGTCGAGTTGCTGCTTGAGGGGCTGGACGACTCGGGGGCACGCAGGTGAACGGTCAGCGCATCCACCTGACCGGGACCGATCTCCTGGCACAGGACTCCATCCGTTCCGTCGTCCGTGACACGTACCGCGAAGTCCGGCCCTCTGATCGACGCGTCGCGGAACGGTTCTATGACCGCACCCAGCTCGACTGGCTTCCCGAGGAGGCAGTGCAGAGCGCCCTCGGCGTCGGCAATCCGGTCCGGCATGCCAGGCTCCAGACGGGCGAGCGCGTCGTCGATCTTGGGTCTGGCGGCGGGATCGACTGCCTTCTCGCTGCACGCGCGGTGGGGGCCGCGGGCGCGGTCGTCGGGATCGACTTCCTGCCGGAGATGGTGGCACGAGCGACACGGGCTGCGGGGCAGGCAGGCCTCGCCAACGTGCGATTCGTCGAGGGCGAGATCGAGGCACTGCCGCTGCCGGACGCATCGGCCGACGTCGTCATCAGCAACGGGGTGGTCAACCTCTCGCCGCGCAAGGCGCGCGTGCTTGCCGAGGCGTTCCGCGTCCTGCGGCCCGGTGGCCGCCTCGCGATCGTCGATCTCATCCTCGAGCAGGACCTGCCGCCCGAGATCCAGACACATCCCGCCGCCTGGGCAGGCTGCCTGTCCGGAGCCCTGTCCGAGACGGCCCTGTACAAGGCGATTCGGCGGGCTGGCTTCCGGGATGTCGACCTCGAGTCCCTCCAGCCGTTCGGGATCGCGGAGTGCAGCCTCTACCCGTTGTTCTCCGACTCCCTCCTGGAGCTCCTGCGCGCCCTGGTGCCGCCCGAACGACACGAGCGCATCGCAACGAGCGTGATGGTGCGGGCGAGGAAGCCCGATGCGGGGGAAACGCTTCCCGGCCGGGCGCGACGCGACTTTCCATGATGGTCGTCGCGGCGTCCGTGGCGTCCCCCTGGGGGCCGGTCCACGTGGCGGCCACGGCGGGCGGGGTCGTGGCCGTCGATCTGATGACCACCCGCGAGGAGTTCACGGATGGCCTCGAGCGCCGACTCGGGAAGCCGGTCGACTGGGTGGAGCCCGACATGCCCGCAGGTGCAGGCCCGGAGGGCGACGCCGTCCGGCACCTCCGGGTCGCAACCACATCGATCGAAACCGCCGCGACGGGCGACATCGAGGCCGTCCACGCGCTCCGCGAACTGCCGCTCGACCTGGACGATCGGCCGGCCTGGGACCGTGCCGTCCTGGGAGCGGTCCGCACCATTCCACGAGGTGAGGTCCGGAGCTACGGCGAGATCGCCCGCGCAATCGGGCGCCCCGGGGCGGCTCGGGCCGTCGGCGGGGCCGTGGGGCGGAATCCGGTTGGCTTCCTGATTCCGTGTCACCGCGTCGTCGCCGGTGACGGCACGCTTGGCGGGTACGGCGGCGGCTGGTGGGGCGACCACGAGCGACTGATCGACCTGAAGTCGGAGCTGCTCGCCCGTGAGGGCGTCAGCCTGCCGAGAAGCCGTTCGCGGGGCGATCGAGGGCGATAGACTCGGCGACACCGCCTCACCCGGCCGCGGCCACGAGCCGGCCTTCGACCCGAACTGCGACGACTGAGGGAGCTGCCGCGCATGACCCAACCGGCCGCCGCGAGATCGATGTTCGCGATCTTCCGCAAGCGCGATTTCTCGCTCATGTGGTCGGCCCAGCTCGTCTCGACGATCGGCTCGGCACTCACTGACCTTGCCGCCGGCATCCTCATCTACCGGCTCACCGGATCCGCGTTCGCGGTCGGCCTGACGCTCATGGTCACGGCCATCCCGACGCTCCTCGTGGGGCTGTTCGCCGGCGTCTTCGTCGATCGCTTCGACAGGAAGCGAATCCTGCTCGCGTCAGACCTCCTGCGCGGGCTGATCGTCCTGTGCATCCCGTTCGGCGTGGCCAACTTCGGCGCGTTCGCGCTGTACCCCCTCCTGTTCCTGGCCGCCATCGTCCGCCAGTTCTTCGACCCGGCCTGGGAGAGCATCCTGCCCGAGATCGCCAGCGATGAGGAGCTCGCGGCCGCGAACTCGTTCCTGTCCATCAGCTCGTTCGGCTCCACGGCCATCGGCTTCGCCCTCGCCGGCTTCCTCGCGTCGTTCGACATCAACCTGCCGTTCTACATCGACGCGGTCACGTTCCTCGTCTCGTTCGTGCTGGTCCTGGGCGTCCGGATCCGGAAGCTGGTCACGGAGGACACCACGACCGTCGGCGTCGTCCTCGACAACCTCAAGACCGGCGTCCGGTTCCTGTGGGGCACGCAGCTCCTGCGTTCGTCGCTCATCGTGAACCTGCCGATCCTCTTCTCCTTCGGCCTGTGGAACGTCCTGCTCCTGCCGATGGCGATCAAGGAGCTCGGGGCGACCGAGTTCGAGTACGGGCTCCAGGAGGGCCTGACCTCGGTGGGCTTCGTGGTGAGCAGCCTGCTCATGGCGAAGTACGCCGACCGGCTCCGCGAGGGCCAGTGGATGGTCGTCGCGACCCTGGGGATGGGTTTCTTCGGCGTGCTCTACGGACTCGCGACGAACATCGGTTTCGCGATCGCGATGGTCGTCGCGTCCGGGTTCCTCAACTCCCCGCTCGGCATCGCTCGGCGGCTGATCCTGCAGAAGAACACGCCGCGCGAGATGCGCGGTCGCGTCTTCTCCGCCTTCTCCGTGTCGCGCGACGTCGTCTTCCTGATGGGCATGGCGTTGGCCGGGCTGGCCGATGTGCTGCCCATTCGCGGACTCATCATCGCCGCGGCGATCATCCTCATCGGGGCCGGGATCCTGACCCAGTTCATGCCCGGCCTCGGCACCCCGGCGGCCGAATGGCGGCGTGCCGCGACGCTGCTCCGGACTGCCAAGCTGGCGCCGCTCGCGGCCGCCGGTCGGGTGGCCACCGCGACCGACTTCGATCGGCTGCTCGGCCTGATCCCCGAGCTGTCCGGCCTGGATGTCTCCCGGCGGGCCGACTTCCTGGTCGGCGCGATGGTCCGGCGCGCCGAGCCGGGCACGGCGATCGTCAAGGTCGGCGACGCCGGCGATTCGGCGTTCTTCGTGCTCGACGGCCGGGCCGTCGCGGGCGTCCCGACCGACGACGGTGGCTTGCGTTCGCTGGCCGCGATGGGCGCGGGCGACTTCTTCGGCGAGATCGCGGCGATCACCGGCAGCGCTCGGACCGCCAACGTGGTTGCGGACGAGGCGACGGACGTCGTGGAGGTCCCGGCGGCAACGCTCAAGGGCCTCATGGACCTGCCCGCGATGAACTCGCTCATCACGTCCAAGCTGCGCGAGCGGCTGACCCGCACGGCGAATGCGGACCTCATCCGGCTCGCCGGGATCGACCAGCGCGACCTGAAGGACCTCCGACGTCGCCGGCCGCGAGCGCAGGCGCTGCCGAAGACCTACCCCGAAGGCGAGAGCCAGGGCTGACCGACGCGTGCGGCTGTCGCGAATGCGACACCTCGGCCGTCGAAATCGGGCTTTCGCAACGGGCCCGGGGCGCGTAGGATCCGTCCACGTCGAGCGACTGGCAGCATTGCAGCCACGGTCCGTCGGACCGACGGACAGGGAGGGCGTCCTGATGGTGAAGAAGCGTGGACCGGGCGAGGCGTTCGGGCGGAACCCTGGCCCCGGCGAGCAGGCGGAGGCGGATGTCGAGGGCCACGGCCTGGGCGACATCCTGACCCGGCCAATCGACGGCATGACCGGCCAGCCCAAGACCGGTCACGACGGAATCGTGTACTCGCCGCGGACCGGCGGCGAGGACATCCCGGACATGGAGGGGCCCACGCGGCTTCGCGGCTGACAGACGGGCGGGGCCGACGGGACCTCAGGGACGCCGCTCGGCAGGGTCGTTCGCCGTCGCGGCGAGGATCGCCTTCGTCTCGAACGGGCTGATCCCCGGGTGGCGGGCCCGGATGAGCGTCGCAATCCCGGCGATGTGCGGAGCCGCGAAGCTGTTCCCGGTGACCCGCATCCGGCCGCCCCCCCGCCAGGCGACGTCAACGTCCAGGCCGTACGCGCCGAACTCCACCGGCGGCGCCGGGTTGTAGAACCAGACGTCGGAATCCCGGACATCGTGGGCCGCGACCGAGACGACCGCTGCGAAGAGCGAGGGGTACGACGGGCCCGGAACGTTGTTCGCCGCGGACACGAGCAGGACGTTGGCAAAGTACGCCCGGTCGGCGAGCGCGTGGAAGTCCGGGTAAAGCGCCTCGTTCTTCGACGACAGGCTCAGGTTGACGACCGACGCCCCCGAGTCGATCGCCCACTCAAGGGCGGCGAGGAATGCAAGACCTTGTGCCCGATTGTCCGGCCCGAGGACGCGGATCGAGAGAATCTCGGCGCCCGGCGCGATCGCGTGGACAATCCCCGCGGCAGCGGTCCCATGCCCCACCACATCCGTGCCCGCGTCCGGGAGGACCACCACCTCATCGCCGGACAGCTCGACGCGGACGCTCTCGACGACGCGACCGCCGACCGCCGGATGGTCCGCCTCGACGCCGGAGTCCACGATCGCGACCCGCAGGCTGCGTCCGTCGGTCCCGCCGAAGGCGTCGGCGCGCGACATCGTCCCGAACGGCCTCGCCCGCGTGAGGCGGCCACGGTCCGGTCCAGCAAACGGCTCGCTCCACGCCGGCGGGACGCGCTCCGGGAGCGTCACCGACGGGCCCCGCGATATCGGCCGGCCGATGGGCGCTCGGCCCGTCGCACCAGGGCGTCGAGGATGTCCCGAACCAGGCCGACCTGCGACGGATCCGCGTCCCGGACCCGCGCGACGACGTCGGCAAGGGCCCACGTGTCGCCGCCCTCCTCGTCGAGGCCGGCCGCCGCGGCGCTCACGATCGCCGCCGCCGCGCCCGCATCGAGTCGGCCCTCGACGTCCAGAGAGGCGAGCGCGCTCGCCAGCAGCGTCGCTGCGTCGCGATCCAGCCGGGTCGCGCGAATCGCGACCGTCGCCTGCCGCGCGAAGACCGCCGCGGCCTCCAGATCGCGGAGGTCGAACGGCTCGCCATCGCGCCGATCGAGGACCTCGAGGACGCCGAGGGTGCCCATGTCGTCGCCGAGCGGCACGGCCACGATCGACCGGGGGACGTAGCCCGTCTGCTCCGCGGCGCCCCGCCCGAACCGCGGGTCCGAGCTCGCCTCTCCAAGCGCCAGGGGCTGGCCGGTGGAAAAGACATACCCGGCAACGCCCTCGTCCGTCCCGATCTCCAGGCCCACCACGCCGGCACCGCGCTCTCCTGCCGCCACGCGGAAGACGAGCCGGTTCGTCACCGGGTCATGGAGCGCAATCGAGGCCGCCTCGGCGCGGATCAGGGCGACGGCGGCCTCCACGACGGACCGGAGCACGGCCGCGCCGGCCGACGACTCCAGGCGGGCCGCGGCGCCGAGCCGCCACGCCACCTCGCGGAGCACGGCAAGGGTTCCCTCGATGTCGCCGTCGATCTCGTCGCCCGGCGATTCGCCCGAGGCCCGCCGGTTCGTCATCGGCGGATCGACTGCTCGAGAGCCTGGGGGTCCGGGATCACGAGCGCGTCGCGCTCCGACCGGATGAGGCCCCGGGCGGCGAGATCGGCGAGGAGCCGGTTCACCGACTGCCGGGACCCGCCGATCATCCCGGCGAGTTCGCCCTGCGTGTATGGCCAGGCAAGGCGGACGGACCCGTCCGGCCCGGGTGGGACGGTCTCGGCCTCGCGAAGGATCCGTCGGACCAGGCGCGCGGGCAGGTCCAGAAAGTGCAGATCGTGCACGTGCTTCGTGATCGACCGGATCTCGAAGGCCAGCGACGCCAGCAGCGCCCGACGGAGCGACCGGTCCTCGTCGATGAGAGCGAGAAAAACGTCCCGACCCAGGACGAGCGTTGCCGTCCCCTTGACCGCGATCGCGGTCGCGGATCGCGGCGCCTCGTCGAGCAGGGCCAGGGCGCCGAAGAACTCGCCCGGCCCGAGGGTCGCGAGGATCGCCGGGTCCCCTCCCTCCGCGGACGGGAGCACGATGTTCACGGCGCCCGTAGCGACGACGTGGAGCGAGTCGGCGGGGTCATCCTGATGGAAGATTGTCTCGCCGTCGCGGTAGCGGCGCGCTCGCATCTTGCCGGCCAGGCCC
>JBKJVO010000058.1:0-6524 GCA_046717305.1 Candidatus Limnocylindrales bacterium | reverse complement strand
TCACGGTGGTTCCCGAGGCGCGCTGGGTCAAGCACTCAACGCACCTCCAGACGTTCGTCGACGAGACGATCGACCACTACGCGGAGCACGCCGCGGATCTCGAGGCGATCCTCGCCGCGCCTGCGGGATGACGGACCCGGGCGCCCTGCTCGCGGCGCTTCACGCTGCGGCGGCTGACCTCCCGGACACGGACTCCACGACAGCGGCCGATGGGATGACGGTCTGGGTTCGCGCCGGGACCCGATTCGTCGCACTCCGTCGGGACACCGTGGAGCTTCGGGTCGGACCGGCGATCGCGGCGGCTGCGATGCGGACACCGGACACGACGGGTTCGAACCAGGGCCCGGACTGGATCGACTTTGCCCCGCCGATCCTCGACGGCCATGCCCTGGACCGGCTCGACGCCTGGTTTGCGGCCGCCCACCGCCGCGCCGCGGGCTGACGAAGCCGCGGAATCAGAACGGCCCCGGGATGCCGGGGCCGTCGCTGTATGGCCGGTTCGCGTCAGGCGTTCGGCTGGGTGGGCTCCGTCACGTAGTCGGCGAGGCCGAACTGCGTCTCGAGCTGCTCCATCGGCCGGAAGCCGACGACGCCCATCGGCTGCTTGCCCGGCGCGAAGAACGCGATCGTGGGGATGCTCATGATGTTGAACTGCCGCTGAATCACGGGGTTCGCGTCGATGTCGACCTTCACGACGTCGACGGAGCCCTCGTACTTCTGGGCGAGCTTCTCCAGCTCCGGGGCGACCATTCGACACGGTCCACACCAGACCGCCCAGAAGTCCACGACGACTGGTCTCTCGGCCTTGAGCACGAGCTCCTCGAAGGTGGCGTCCGTGGCGGTAAGAATCGCCATCGGTGGTCCTTTCTCCCGCGCGGCGGGTGCGCTGCTGGTCGCCCTCAGCGGGCGATCGACTGGATGAGGCGGAAGGCCTCGAGGACCCTGGGGTCCGCGAGCCGGTAGTAGACGGTGCTGCCGTCGCGCCGGGTGGTGACCAGGCCGGCCGCCCGCAGGACGGCAAGGTGCTGGCTCATGTTCGGGACCTGACAACCCACGCGGGTCGAGAGGTCCCTCACCGAGACCTCTCCATCGGCGAGCGATTCGAGGACACACAGCCGCTTGGGATCCGACAGTGCCCGGCCGATCACGGCGGTGCGCTGGTACTCGTCCTCGCGGGTGGGAAGAACCTCGATCGTCATGTCATGTGGAGTATTGCAGCGCTTGCGCAATCACGCAAGTGACCCGCACTCGACATGGGCGCCGAGCGAATCCCATCGCCGGTGCCGGCCTGGCCTTGACGTCCATGTGCCTTGTGCGCCTCCGTGCTGGCGGGAGCAGCAAACATGGCACTTGCCGGGCACAAAGGCCCTCCGGACCCGTTCACGGAACGCATTGGTGCCCCGTCTGAGCGTGAGATCGGGGGTTGCTGGGACCTACGGCGGTCCTAGCCCATGGTTTGCTGGTGGGGGCAGCAGCGGACGGGCGAAGGGAATCGTCGCACGGTCACACGATCCTGGGCGGAGGCCTGGGTAACGAGATCGGGAACTCCCGCGCTCGATAGGCGACGCGACGCCTGTATCCTCCGCCGATGACCGCCGATTCGCTCGTCGACCTCGCCGCGATCGAGGCCGCCCGGGAGGTCATCGCGGGTCGCATCCACCGGACGCCGCTCCTTTCGTCGGCTGCCGCAGCGGCGGTCGTGGCCCGGGCATGCGGCGTCCGGATCGGCGACGGCCGGCTCTACCTCAAGGCCGAGCACCTCCAGAAGACCGGCTCGTTCAAGCCTCGCGGGATGACGGCGCGGGTGGCGGCCCTGTCGGCCGAGGAGCGGAGACGCGGGATCATCACGATCTCGGCCGGCAACGCCGGCCAGGGCTATGCGTTTGCGGGCGCTGCGCTCGGCGTCCCGGTGACCGTTGTCATGCCAGCCGCCGCGGTTCGCTCCAAGGTGGACGCCGTGGCGGGTTACGGCGCACGAGTCGTGCAGGAGGGTGCTCACATCGGCGAGACCCTCGCGGCGATGGAGCGGATCCGCGACGAGGAAGGCCTGGTGTTCTGTCATCCGTACGACGACCCGCACGTGATCGCAGGCCACGGCTCCGCGGGGCTGGAGCTGCTCGAAGACCTGCCGGACGTGGACGTGGTCGTCGTCGCGGTCGGCGGGGGCGGACTCATCTCGGGCATGGCAGCCGCGATCAAGGGGCTCCGGCCGTCGGCCCGGGTCTACGGCGTGGAGCCGGTCGGGAGTGATGCCGTGCACCGCGGCCTGCTTGCCGGCGCGCCTGTTCGGATCCAACCCGAGAGCGTTGCCGACGGACTCAATTCGCCGTTCGCTGGCGAGCTTCCACTCGCGATGATCGCCGCCCTCGTGGATGATGTCCTCCTCATCGACGACGCGACGATTCTGGGCGGCCTCCGGTTCGCTCTGGAGCGGATGAAGCAGGTCCTCGAGCCGGCCGGCGCCGCGGCCCTTGCGGCGACCCTGTGCGGTCTGGTGCCGATCCGCAAGGACGAAACCGTCGCCGTCGTTCTGTGCGGCGGCAACGTCGATATCGGGCGTCTTGGCGAGCTGCTTGCAATGGCGGGGCCACTGTCGTAGACGCGCAGACCGCAGCACGTGAGATCCGCATCCCTCGACGGCGTCCGGTCCATCCCGGGCCTACCCGATGCCGAGCTCGTCCAGGCGGTCGTCGTCGATTCCGAGATGGTGGGCAAGCTCGTGGATCACCGTGATTCGGACCTCCTCGGCGAGCTCGACCGGGTCCGGGAAGTCCTCCACGAGCGGGATCCGGAACAGCGTGATCCGGTTGGGTGTGGTTGCCCAATCGGCTCCCCATTCAGTGCGGGGCACGCCCTCGTAGAGCCCGTACAGGGCGTCGTCCGGGTCGAGGTCGTTCTCGATCAGCTGCTCGTCGGACGGCCAGTCCTCGATGACCACGGCCACCTCGGCCAGGGATTCGCGGAACGGCGAGGGGATGGAGGCCAGCGCACGGTCCACCAGGCGCTCGAAGGCTTCCGCGCCCGAGGCGCGCTGGCGGTTTCGGCCGCGGATCCGTTTCGGCATGGCGCTGCGCATCGTAGCCCCAGTCGAGCCGCGTGACGGGCGGTGCGTGGCGAGCGGGTACCATGCCGCGGATGAAGGTCGTGTATACCCCGCGACACCTCGGCCACGACGTGACCCACGAGACGTACCTCGGGGTTGCCGTGCCGGCGAACGAGGTGGCGGAGCGAGCGGAACGCATCCGCGGGGCCCTGCTGGCCGACGGCGGGTTCGAGCTCGTCGAGCCGATGGAGCACGGCCTCGATCCGATCCTCGCGGTCCACGACGCGGGGCTCGTCCGGTTCGTCGAGGAGGCCTGGCCGCAGGCGCAGCGGGAGGCGATCGATCGGTCCTTTCTGGTCGCGGACACCTACCCGGTCCGGGCGATGTTCGAGGGAATGAGCGACGCGGCGCTCGGCCGGATCCGCGAGCCTCGGGCCGTCGGGGGCCGGACCGGCTGGTGGGGTCTGGACTCGAGCAACCCGCTCGTGGAGGGCACGAGCGACGCGGCGCGCTGGGCCGTGGACGTCGCGCTCACGACGACGGACCTCGTCCTCGACGGCGGCGAGATCGCCGCCTACGGGCTCTGCCGGCCGCCCGGACACCACGCCGCCCGCTCGATGGCCGGCGGGTACTGCTTCTTCAACAACGCCGCGATCGCCGCCGACGCGATCGCCCGGCGGACCGGCGAGCACGTCGCGATCCTCGACGTGGACATCCACCACGGGAATGGGACGCAGCAGATCTTCTGGCGCCGGGGCGACGTCTTCTATGCCTCCATCCACGCGGATCCCGCTGAGCTGTATCCGTTCTTCCTGGGCGATGCGGACGAGGTCGGTGAGGGCCCGGGCGAGGGGGCGAACTTCAACCAGCCGCTTCCCGCGGGAACGGGTGACGGGGCATATCTTGAGGCCGTGGACCGCGCGCTCGACGCCATCGCGCAGACGCGCGGCTCCGTCATCGTCGTGTCGCTCGGCTTTGACACGTTCGGCCAGGACCCGATCGGGACGTTTGCCCTCACGACCGCCGTCTACCACGAGATCGGCCGGCGCGTCGCTGCGCTCGGGCGGCGTCTCGTGATCCTCCAGGAGGGCGGCTACCATCGACCCTCGCTCGGCGAGAACGCGCGGGCCTGGCTCCGCGGGGCAGCGGGCCGCGAGCATGATCCGGTGCCATCCGGCGGATTCGGGCCGGACGGTGCGAGGATGTGGGCATGACCGATCGTCTGCCCGACCACATTCGCAAGCTCGTCGCCGAGATCGAGACCGAGATCGGGGAGTCGGACGATGCCGCCCTCGCGGCGCCGATCGAGGGGTCTGGCTCGTGGCGCGGCAACGGCAATGGGCCGGTGGAGGATGCCGTTCGCGACATTCTCGTCGAGATCGGCGAGGACCCGACCCGCGAGGGCCTGGCAGGCACCCCGGACCGCGTCCACCGCATGTACGCCGAGCTGACCGCGGGCTACCACGTGGACGCGGATCGGCTCGTGAACGGCGCGATCTATGAGGAGGCGTACTCCGAGATGGTCGTCGTCAAGGAAATCCCGTTCTACTCCCTGTGCGAGCACCATCTCCTGCCCTTCTTCGGGACCGCTGCTGTGGCCTACATTCCGCGCGGCCGCGTCATCGGCCTCTCGAAGATTCCGCGGATCGTGGAGATGTACGCCCGGCGGCTCCAGGTCCAGGAGCGACTCACCCAGCAGATCGCCGACTTCCTGCACGAGCGGCTGAACCCGCAGGGCGTTGGTGTGGTCGTGGAGGCAAACCACCTGTGCGCGGTGATGCGCGGCATCCGGAAACCCGGCACGGTCATGACCACCTCGGCCGTCCTGGGCCTGTTCCGATCCCGTGACCGAACCCGCGCCGAGTTCCTCAGCCACCTCGCCCGCCGCCCGCCGGGCGCCTGACGCCTTCCACCGCCCCTACAAATCACCACCCCCCCCGGCTGGTCGCTCGGCCGCCCCCCGGCCACCCCCCCGGCCACCCCCCCGGCTGGTCGACACATCGACCATGCGACGAACATTGGGCGGTTCCCCGGCCACGGAGTGAGGATCCGGCGTCAAGTGGTCGATGAAGGAGCCATGCGACGGCGGAGCGTGCCGATTGGGCACCGGAGGCGGTCACTCCTTCGTCGGACGGTCGATCCATAGACCAGGTGCCTCCCGACCGGTCCGACGGCATAAGCCACAGATGATCGGCCAAGGTCATGCTCCGATCGTGCCGATCCGAGAGACATCCGCCGACCGAGGTGCGCGCCGCGGTCGGATGCTGCGAAGCCGGACTGCCGAGGGTCTGGCGAACGCTCGAAGGGCAAGCGGCCTCAGCCTGCGCGAGGTCGCGAGGCGTATCGGCGTCGGTCATGACCTGGTCGCCCGAGCGGAACGCGGCGATCCCGCCGCCCTGACGATCGACATGACCACGCGCATCGCGGCCGTTCTCGGTCAAGAACTCAGCGTGTCACTCCACCCCGCCGGCGATCCCGTTCGGGACAAGGGGCACCTGGCCCTTCTTGCGCGGTTCCGGTCGAGACTCGAACCGGGGATCCGATGGCAAACGGAGGTTCCCATGCCGATCGAAGGCGACCGCCGGAGCGCGGACGCGCTGATCGGGGGGATGGGTGTCGAGGTGATGGTCGAGGCCGAGACGCATCTCAACGACATCCAGACCCTCGAACGCGGGATCGCCGGCAAGCAGCGGGACCTCGGCGTCGAGCGGGTCATCCTGCTGGTCGCGGACACGCGGCATAACCGCGCGGTCATCGCGGGGGTGCCCGAGTTGGGGCGGAGGTTCCCGATCGGGACGCGAGCTTGTTTGGCGGCCGTAGCACGTGGCCTCGATCCGGGAGGCGACGGTCTGGTCATCATGTGACCGTGTGTCACGCGGCGTGACTGGTCGACAAGGCGACCAAGCGACGAACCGGGGCACCCCACGAAGCCGGATGCTCGATCTCCTCCGTCGGATGGTCCATGAGTGGACGGATCGACGGCCGGACGGGCCCGCACCCGTTGGCAACGGCCGCTCCTTCGTCGGATGATCGATCGGTCGACCACGTGTGGGTCCAGGCCGGGCACGGGCGCCCGTCAGGCTGCCGCACCGCGGTCCGTGCGGTACAGTCCGGGCCATGACCGACCGACCGCTCAAGGTGCTGATCGCGAAGCCGGGGCTGGACGGCCACGATCGTGGCGCGAAGGTCCTCGCGCGGGGCCTTCGAGACGAGGGCTTCGAGGTTGTCTACACGGGTCTCCGGCAGACGCCGGAGATGGTCTCCACGGCGGCGCTCCAGGAAGACGTGGACGTCGTGGGCTTGTCGATCCTGTCAGGCGCGCACATGACGCTCGTGCCGCGCGTCTGCCGACTGCTCCGCGAGGCAGGGCTGGACGACGTCCTCGTCGTCGTCGGCGGGATCATCCCCGATGACGATGCCGCGGAGCTGCGGGCGGTCGGCGTTGGCGGCATCTTCGGCCCCGGCACGACGATCGCCGAGG
>JBKJVO010000057.1:0-11178 GCA_046717305.1 Candidatus Limnocylindrales bacterium | reverse complement strand
GTCCAGGCCCCGGCCGGACCGATCGAGTACACGCTCCTCCGTATCGGCTGAGCCGTGTACTGGGCTGACGAGCTGGCGGCGTCGGCCACCGGCCCGCAGGTCGTCAACGATTCGAAGACGCCCTCGGGCACGGTCCACGTCGGCAGCCTCCGCGGGCCGATCATTCTCGATGTCATCACCAGGGCGCTTCGCGGCGCCGGGCACGACACGACGCTCCTGTACGGGGTGGATGACCTCGACGCGATGGATGCGCAGGCGCTCCTGACCCCCGACGCGATCGAGCGGTTCATGGGCGTGCCGCTCGCCCACATCCCGGACCAGGAGACGGACGGCCACGCCTCATATGCGCGCCACCACGCCCAGACCTTCATCGACCTGTTCGCCGACCTCGGGATCCGCCCGGACCGCTACTACTGGATGAGCGACATCTACCCGACCGGGGCGATGGATCCCTACATCCAGACCGCCCTGGACAGGGCGCACGTGGTCCGCGACCTCTACGGACGCGTCTCGAACGTTCGCCACCCGGACACGTGGCACCCCGTCCTCGTCATCTGCGAGACCTGCGGCAAGGTCGGCACGACGATCGTCACGAACTGGGACGGCGAGCGCGTGTACTACGAGTGCCGGAAGGACCTCGTCAAGTGGGCGCACGGCTGCGGGACCTCCGGATGGGTCTCCCCGTTCAAGGGGCGCGCCAAGCTTCCCTGGAACCTCGAGTGGGCGGCCCAGTGGAGCCTCTTCGGGGTGACGATCGAGCCGTGTGGCAAGGACTTGGCCACCGCCGGCGGCTCACGGGACCGCTCTGACGCGATCGCTCGCGAGGTCTTCGACCGCGAGCCGCCGATCAACCTTCCGTACGAGTTCCTGAACATCGGCGGACGGAAGATGTCCACGTCCAAGGGGCGCGGCGCCGCCGCCCATCGAATCGTGGAGGTCATCCCGCCGGAGCAGCTTCGGACGCTCTTCATCCGGCCCCGCCCGAACCACGCGATCGAGTTCGATCCCGAGGGCACGGACGCGATCCCCCGCCTGTTCGATGAGTTCGACAAACTCGCCGACGCCACGGCGGGGCGGCCGGTCAAGGGCGAGCTGCCGCCGGGCTACGCGTCCGTGTTCCGCTATGCCCTTCGCGAGCCCGACGCCGACGTCGAGGCGGAGGCCGCGGCCTTTCGGCCGAGCTTCGCCCACCTCGCGTTCCTCGTGCAGGTGCCGAGCGCAGACATCCCGGCGCTGATGGCCGCGGAGAAGGGGAGTGCGCTCACGGCACGGGAGCAGGCCGCGCTCGAGGAAAGGATCGGGGCCGCTCGCGGGTGGCTTGCGTGGTATGCGCCGGATCGGGCGCGGATGGCGGTTCGAGAGGAGCTCCCCGTGGAGGCCGCGATGCTGGATGTCGAGCAGCGCTCGTTCCTCGCCGCGCTCGCGGGAGCGGTGACCGATGACGGCGGCACCAGCGGTGGTGACGCCTGGCAGGGAGCCATATTCGGGACGGCCGCCGACCTCGGGCTGCCGCCCGGACGCGCATTCGCAGCGCTCTACGTCGTGTTCCTGGGTCGCCCGAACGGACCACGAGCTGGCTGGCTTCTGGCCGGGCTCGACCGGGCGTTCGTCGCGCGACGGCTGCACGAGGCCGCCGCCGTGGATGCGACCATGACGCCTGCAGGAGGTGCCGCGTGAGCGTTGGCCTGGCGAGGCTGAGGGGCGAGCCTGATGCGATCCGGAAGGGCGCCATTGACAAGGGCGAGGACCCGTCCGTCGTCGACGCCGCCCTCGAGGCGGACGCCCGCCGCCGGACGCTGCAGGGCGAGGGCGATACCCTCCGTGCCGAGCGCAATACCGCCTCGAAGGCGATCGGAGAGGCGATCAAGGGAGGCGCCCGGCCCGACGGCCCGGAGGTCGCCGCGCTCCGTGCCCGCTCGACCGCCATCGGGGAGCGCCTTGCTGCCCTTGATGCCGAGCTTGCCGCCGCTGAGGCGACGGTCGAGGACCTGCTGCTCCGGATTCCCAACCCCGCCGAGCTCGACATCCCCGTCGGGGGCGAGGAGGCGAACGTCACGATCCGCACCTGGGGCGAGCAGCTCTCGCGGGTCGTGCCCCTCGAAGGCGAGATCGGGGTGGACGCCGTGCCGGATGGTGCAACCTGGGAGCGGCGGCCGCACTGGGAGGTTGCCGATTCGCTCGGGATGATCGACCTCGCGCGCGGCGCAAAGATCGCCGGCTCGGGCTTCCCCGTCTACAAGGGAGCCGGTTCGGCGCTCCAGCGCGCCCTGATCATGTGGTTCCTGGACGTCCACACCCGCGAGAACGGCTTCACGGAGGTCTGGCCGCCCATCGTCGTCAACCAGGCCTCGGCGCGCGGAACCGGCCAGATCCCGGACAAGGAAGACCAGATGTACGTCGTCACCCGCGACGACCTCTACCTGGTCCCCACGGCCGAGGTCCCTGTCACGAACCTCCACCGGGACGAAATCCTCGATGCCAGTGAGCTCCCGATCCGCTACGCTGCCTACAGCCCGTGCTTTCGGCGGGAGGCCGGCGCGGCCGGCAAGGACACTCGCGGCATCCTCCGCGTGCATCAGTTCGACAAGGTCGAGATGGTCCTGTTCGAGAAGCCGGAGGCGTCGGCCGAGGCATTGGAGTGGATGACCGGTCGGGCGGAGGACCTGCTCCACCGCCTCGGACTCGCGTATCGCGTCCTCCTCATGGCGACCGGCGAGATGGGTTTCACGCAGGCGCGCAAGTACGACCTTGAGGTTTGGGCGCCGGGCGTCGAGCGCTGGCTGGAGGTCAGCTCATGCTCGAACTTCAAGGACTTCCAGGCCCGCCGGATGACCGTCCGCTACCGCCCCGAACCCGGCGCGAAGCCGGAGCTCGTGCACACGCTCAATGGCTCGGGCCTGGCGCTCGCGCGCATTGTCGCCGCGATCCTCGAGACGTATCAGCGCCACGATGGGTCCGTGGACGTGCCGGCTCCACTCCGGCCGTACATGGGCCTCGACAGGATCGCAGCCCCGGCCTGAGGCTCGTGACGGGGTCGGCTCCCGGGAGGGATCGCGCTCACTCTGCCCATCCGTTAGGCTCCGCACGATGACGTGCGCAAGTTGTGGAACTGAGAACCGTTCGGGGCGGAAATTCTGCTCGTCCTGCGGCGCCGGCCTCGCCGTCACGTGCCCCAGCTGCGGCGCAGCCAACGAGCCCGGCGAGCGATTCTGCGGTGACTGCGGGAGCGCGATCGCTGGGGCGACCGGCGGGTCCGCCACCGCGGGTGCCGGCGCTCGCCCGGAAACCGCCGGGCCGGCGTTCGCGGACGCCTCGGCCGCCGAACGCCGTCTGGTCACGATCCTGTTTGCCGATCTTGTCGGTTTCACGCCCTTTGCGGAGGAGCGAGACGCAGAGGACGTCCGCGAGGTCCTGACGCGCTACTTCACGCTCGCGACCGAGGTGATCGAGCGGTACGGCGGTAGCGTCGAGAAGTTCATCGGCGACGCTGTAATGGCCGTTTGGGGAGCGCCGGTCGCGCGCGAGGACGATGGCGAGCGCGCCGTGCGCGCCGGGCTCGAGCTCGTTGACGTCGTGCGCACGCTGGGGCCCGCGATCCAGGCTCGCTGCGGCGTCCTGACCGGGGAAGCGGCGGTCACCATCGGGGCGACGAACCAGGGGATGGTCGCCGGCGACATCGTCAACACGGCAGCCCGTCTCCAGTCCGTCGCGCCACCCGGCCGGGTGCTCGTTGGCGAGAGCACATTCCGGGCGGCCTCGAAGGCCATCGTTTTCGAGGAAGCCGGCGACCAGGTGCTGAAGGGCAAGGCGTCGCCGGTGCCCGCCTGGCTCGCGCTCCGTGTGGTCGCCGAGCGGGGCGGCCGCGGTCGCTCGGAGGGCCTGGAGGCGCCATTCGTCGGTCGTGACGATGAGCTGCGGCTCCTGAAGGACCTCTTTCACACCGCGGCGCGCGAACGCCGGGGCCGCCTGGTGTCCGTAACCGGCCCGGGCGGGATCGGCAAGAGCCGGCTCGCATGGGAGTTCGAGAAGTACCTCGACGGGATCGTCACCACGATCTGGTGGCACCACGGCAGGTCGCCGGCGTACGGCCAGGGGATATCGTTCTGGGCCCTCGGCGAGATGATCCGCGGACGCGCGGGACTGGCCGAGACGGACGACGAGGCTACCACGCGGTCAAGGGTGGCGGACATGCTCGCAACGCATGTTTCCGACGAATCCGAGCGTCGCTGGATTGAGCCGGCCATGCTGACGCTGCTCGGCATCAGCGCCGGTGACGTCGCCGCCGACCAGCTCTTCGCCGCGTGGCGGACCTTCTTCGACCGCCTTGCCGCGAGTGGCCCGGTGGTCCTGGTGTTCGAGGACCTCCACTGGGCAGACCCCGGCCTGCTCGACTTCATCGACCACCTCCTGGAGTGGTCGCGCGATCAGCCGATCTACGTCCTGACGCTCGCGCGGCCCGAGCTGCTCGAACGCCGGACCGACTGGGGCGCAGGCCGCCGGAACTTCCTGAGCCTGGGTCTGGAGCCGCTGTCCGAGGTGGCGATGCTGGAGCTGCTCGCCGGGCTCGTGCCAGGCCTGCCGAAGGCGACGGCGGATGCCATCGTCGCCCGAGCGGACGGAATCCCGCTGTACGCGGTCGAAACGGTTCGGATGCTCGTCGCGAACGGCAAGCTGCGCGAGGAGGGCGGCGCCTACGCCCTCGTCGGCGACCTGACGGCGCTCGCCGTCCCGGACACACTGACGGCGCTCATCGGGGCCCGGCTCGACGTGCTCGACCCCGTGGATCGCGCGCTGCTCCAGGATGCCGCGGTCCTCGGACAGAGCTTCACGCTGCCCGGCCTCGCGGCCGTGTCCGGCAGGGACGCCGCCGAGATCGAGCCGCGGCTCGCGGGTCTCGGCCGGCGCGAGATCCTGTCTGTCCGGTCGGACCCACGGTCGCCGGAGCGGGGCCAGTTCGCCTTCGTCCAGGCCCTCATTCGGGAGGTCGCCTACAACACGCTGACGAAGCGTGATCGACGAGAGCGCCACCTCGCCGCGGCACGGTTCTTCGAGGGCCTGGGCCTGGATGAGCTGGCCGGGGCTCTCGCCGGTCATTACCTCGCGGCGCATGCCAACAGCCCAGCCGGTCCGGAAGCCGATGGCCTCGCGATCCAGGCCCGGATCGCGCTCACCGGCGCCGCCGATCGAGCCTCGGCGCTCGGCTCGCCGGCGCAGGCCCTCGCCTTCCTGGAACAGGCGCTGACGATCGAGGAAAACGCCGCGCACCAACCCGAGCTTCTCGAGCGAGCCGCCAGCGTCGCGACGGCGTCCGGCCGCTACCCGCGGACCGAGGAGCTTGCCCGGCGCGCCCTGGACCGCTACGTGGAGGCCGGCGACCGTGCCGGCGAGGCTCGGATGATCGCCATGATCTCGCGGGCGCTCACCAACCTGCTCCAGACCGCGGAAGCCCGGGCCATGCTCATCGAGGCCGTTCCGAGGTTCGAGGATCTCGTCGGGCGGCCGGAGCACGTCGATCTCCTGCTCCGCCTGGCGAATACCTACTGGCTCAGCGACGATCTCGAGACTGCGGTCGAGTGGGCCGACAAGGCGCTCGAACAGGCCGAGCGCTATGACATGGTGCCGCTCATCGTCGACGGTCTGATCGTGAAGGGTGGGGCGCTCGGCTACCTGGGGCGCGGCTACGAGGGCATCAGCACCCTGCGGGGGGCGTACGCCCTGGCGGAGGCCCACGGGATTCAGGTCGGCATGCTGAGGGCCCAGGCGAACCTGAGCGACGCCCAAATCGCGCGGGACCCACGGGCGGCGCTGGCCACGGCCAGGGCCGGTCTTGAGGAGGTTCGACGCGTGGGTCGGACCGACTTCCTCGGCGTCATGGTCCTGAACGGGACGTACCCAGCCCTCCGCACGGGCGACTGGGACTGGGCGGTTCTTCAGGGGCGCGACCTGGAAGCCGCCGCGGTCGACGACGGGGACCGCGCGGCCGGGACGGTCGCCTCGGTCGTCATCGCGGCTGCCCGCGGCGAGGACGTCGTTGATCGGCTGGCGGCCGTCGAACGAGTCCTGACGGCGGGCTCCGACAATCAGGCGCGCGCCCTCTTCCAGGACTCGATCGGTAGCGTCGAGTTTGCCCAGGGCCACCTGGATCAGGCATACGACGACGAGATGACTGCTGCCGGGATGATCAGCTGGCTGGCGCCAACCGCCTATCTGACCGCGGCGCGCGCGGCACTCTGGCTCAAGGACCCGGTTCGCGCACGAGGGGCGCTCGAAAAGCTCGACGCCACGACGCACGGTCCGGCGATCAGCGCCGCGCACGCGGAGATCGAGGCGGGCCTCCTGGCGCTCGATGGCAGGTCTGGCGAGGCCGTCGCCCAGTACCGCGATGTGCTGGGTGCCTGGCAGGATCTCGGCCTATCGTGGGACGTCGCCCTGACGGCGATCGACATGGCGACGCTCCTCGGCCCCGCGGCCCAGGGCGTCGATGCCGCCGCGCGGGCAGCGCGTGACACCCTCGCCCGACTCGGGGCGGAGACGTTCCTGGCGCGCCTTTCCCGCGCCATGGACTGGCCGGACGGTCGCTCGGTCGAGACGGAGCTGGCGGCTGCGGCCACGGAAGCTGCCGGGCCGTCGCAGCCTTCTGAAGATTCCGCGGTTCCGACCACCTGACGGGCGCTGCTATCCTCGGCGGCGGAGAGGTGCCGGAGCGGTTGAACGGTCCTGTCTTGAAAACAGGTGGACGAAAGTCCCGTGGGTTCGAATCCCACCCTCTCCGCCAGGGTCGCCACGTTCCCAGCAACACGCCACGCCACGCCAAGCCAAGCCACGGAAGGATGCCCCGATGACGCCGTTGTGTGACCACTTCGAGACCGGCGTCGCGGTCGATCCGCCGCTGGACGTCTGTCCGACGTGCGTAGCCATGGGCTCGACCTGGCACCACCTCCGCCAGTGCCTGAACTGCGGGCAGACGCGCTGCTGCGATAACAGCCCGAACCGGCACGCGACCGCGCACTCCCGCGAGACCGGCCATCCCATGATCCGCTCCGCCCAGCCCGCCGAGGACTGGCGCTGGTGCTACACGGACGAGCTCTTCTACGTGCCCGGCCCGTCCGGCTACGAGGTCGCCGAGGACTGAACCGCCGGCAGATTCGCCTGACCCCGCCGATCCGGTCGATTTGTTGCGCAACGCGACCTGACGCTTGTCGAAGGTCTGGCACCCGAGACTGCTACCCGCGCACCTCGGCGAGGATCGCGGCGCTGCGCTGCGAGTCGGGAAACGAGGCCTGCGTCCCCGGGCGCGTCACGCTGTCCGAAGCGCAGCGGATGCCGAGGCGGACGGCGTCCAGCTCTCCGAGGCCGAGCGCGAGGCCCACCGCGAACGCCCCAACGAAGGCATCGCCAGCGCCCGTCGTATCCACGGCGTTCACCGGAACCGCGGGCACCCGCGTCACCGTCCCGTCGCGGTTCACCAGGGCGGCGCCGCGCGACCCGAGGGTCACCACAAGGTGTGTCCCCAGCCGTTCCGCGAACGCGACCATCGCCGCGTCCGACAGATCGCCGCCGCCGCCGCCCAGGATCCCGAACTCGACCTCGTTCGGGATCAGCCAGTCGGTCGCGGCCAGCAACTCAGGCGAGATCGGCGCCGCTGGAGCCGGGTTCAGCACCGGGACGGCGCCGCGCGCGCGGGCCGCCGCGAACCCGGCGGCGGTCACCGCCTGCGGGATCTCGAACTGGCCGACCGCGACATCGACGCGCCCGAGCGCCGCGACCAATGCCGCCGCATGCCCCGGAGTCACGAGATCGTTCGCACCCGAGACGACGATGATCCGGTTCGTCCCGTCCGCCTCCACCCAGATTGGGGCCACGCCGCTTGATCCGGCCACGCGCATGACGCCCGAGGCGTCCACCCCGAGCCGGGCGAAGTTCTCGAGCGTCATCGTCGCGTAGGCGTCGTCGCCGAGCGCACCCACGAATGAGACCTCGGCCCCGAGCAGCCGAGCCATCACCGCCTGATTCGCGCCCTTGCCGCCGAATCCGGACTGGAAGCGCTCGCCGATGACCGTCTCACCCGGACCCGGCGCGCGGCGCGTGTACGCGATGAGGTCGATGTTCATGCTCCCGACCACCACGACCGCCGGCGGCCGCCCCGACCCCGCAACTCCCACGCGATCCCTCCACGTCCTGGTCAACGCGGACACGATACCGTGACGGCATGCACGTTCGATGCAGCCTGTTGCTGGCCGTCGCGCTCCTGGGCACCGCTCCCGCGGGATGCGGCCCGGAGAACGCGGCGCCGTCTGGCTTCGGGCCGTCGGCCGAGTCGCCGGTCGCAACCACGGTGATCCCGACCAAACACCCGTTCCCGCTCCCTACCACCGCCGTCACGAAGATCGCCGTGGCCTACGACCTCTCGGGCCGCGGCGACGGCGGCTTCAACGACCTCGCATACAACGGCGCGAGGCAGGCCGCGCTTGAGCTCGGCGCGGAGATCAAGGAGGTCACGGCGAAGCTGGACGACACGGACGACGATCGCGCCGAGCGCCTCCGCCTCCTCGCCGGCGCCGGCTACACCGCGATCATCGGGGTCGGGTTCACGTACGCCGGGCCGATGCAGACCGTCGCCGCGGAATTCCCGGCCGTCCACTTCGGGATCGTCGACGACGGCACGGTCGCGGCACCCAACGTCCAGGGGATCCTGTTCGCCGAGCACGAGGGTTCGTTCCTCGTCGGTGCAGCCGCGGGACTGAAGACGAGAACCAACTTGGTCGGCTTCATCGGCGCGGTCCAGATCCCGCTGCTCCAGAAGTTCGAGGCCGGCTTTACCGCGGGCGTCAAGCACGCCAATCCCAACGTCACCGTCCAGGTCACCTACCTGAGCCAGCCGCCCGACTACTCCGGTTTCGGCGATCCGCCGCACGGCAAGGAGGCAGCCCTCGGGATGTACGACAACGGCGTGGACGTCATCTTCGCCGCGGCCGGCGGGTCCGGCGCCGGGGTTCACGAGGCCGCCGCCGAGACGAACCACTGGTCGATCGGCGGCGACGCCGACGAGTACCGGCTGGCGCCAGAGACCGTCCGGGCCCACATCCTCACCTCAATGCTGAAGAACGCGAACGTCGGAACGTACTCGTTCGTGATGTCCGTCGCCTACGGCAGCTTCGAGCCCGGCAACCGGACGTTCGGGCTGGCGAACGGCGGCGTGGGGTACGCGACGTCCGGCGGGTTCGTCGACGACATCGCGACGAAGCTCGACGCCTATGCCGCGGATATCGTCGCCGGGAAGATCGTCGTTCCCGAAACCCCCTGACGGCCGCGGTCGTACTGCGCCTTCGAGGCCTGCCGCTCGCGCTGGCGGCGCCCCTCGCCGCCTCCCTTCTGGCACTTGTCGTTGCCGCGGCGATCCTCACCCTCGCCGGCGCGGACCCCATCGCCACCCTTCGCGACGCGCTCACCTACGGCCTCCGGCCGACGACCCTGATCGCGGTCGCCAACAAGGCGATCCCGTACTACCTCGCGGGGATCGCGGCCGCGGTCGGATTCCACCTCCGCCTGTTCAACATCGGCATCGACGGCCAGTACCGGCTGGCGGCGTTCGCGGCGGCAGTGATCGGCGCTGCGGTGGCCCTGCCGGCACCCCTCCACATCGCGCTGATCGTGGCTGTCGCGCTCGTCGTCGGTTGGGGCTGGGCCGCGATCGCCGGATTGCTCTACGTCCGGCGTGGAGTGAACGTCGTGATCTCCACGATCATGCTCAACGCCGTCGCGACCGGGCTCATCGCATACCTGCTTTCGCCCGAGCGGCTCGCGCAGCAGGCGGCCGGCAGCAACAACGTCACGACCGCCACGATCCCGGCGAGCGGCTGGATTCCGGCGATCCCCACGCCCGCGGGCGGTCTCAACGGCCTCCTCGTCCTGGCAACGATCGTCGGCATCGGGTACTGGCTCGTCCTCAACCGCACGACCGTCGGCTTCGAGGTCCGGGCGATGGGCCTCTCCCAGCGAGCGGCCACGGTCGCGGGCATCCGGGCGCCACGGCTCGCCCTCCTCACCATGGCCGCCTCCGGGGCCATCGCCGGCCTGGTCGGCCTGCCGCAGCTCCTCGGCGCGTCGCACCGGTTCGGGCTGGACTTCCCGGCCGGTCTCGGGTTCACCGGGTTGTCGGTCGCGATCCTCGGGCGGAACCACCCCGTCGGCGTCGCGATCGGGGCGTTCGTCTGGGCGTTCCTCGAGCGGTCGGCGCAGGTCCTCGACCTCGCCGGGATCAGCAAGGAGGTGGTGACGATCCTCCAGGCCGTGATCGTCCTGTCGATCGTCGTCGCGTATGAACTCGTCCGCCGGGTGCGGGTGCGGCAGGAGCGCCGCTACGTGGCGCAGGCGGTCGAGGGAGCGCCGGCATGACGGCGGCATCGATGCCTGTGTACGCATCAAGGTCGGCGTGGCTGGCCAGTCCCGTGACCCGCGTCGTTCTCGGGTTCGCCGTCCTGTCGCTGCTCAGCGGGGCGTTCGATGCGCCCGACCTCTTTTCGCGCGGCGGGATCGGGGCGACCCTCCGGTTCACCGCCCCGATCCTCCTCGCCGGCCTCGGCGCGTTGTGGGCCGAGCGGTCCGGCGTCATCAACATCGGCCTCGAAGGCATGATGATCGCCGGCACGTGGTTCGGGGCGTGGGTCGCCTGGCAGTGGGGCGTCGGGGCCGGGCTGGTCGCGGGGGTTGCCGCGGGCACGGCGCTCGGGCTCGTCCACGCGCTGCTGTCGGTGACGTTCGGGGTCGACCAGGCGATCTCCGGCCTGTCGCTCAACCTGCTGGCTGCCGGTCTGACCCGGTTCCTCTCGTCGATCATCTTCGTCGGCGTCCCCGGCGGCTCGATCACGACATCGCCACCGGTGCCCGACTTCGCGACCGTCAGCCTGCCCGGAGTGGACGCCCTCCTGGCGCCGGCCGAGCGGGCCGGCGTCCCGATCCTGTCGGACGCGGCGGCGGTCGTTCTCGGCCTCCTGACGGACGTCTCCGTCCTGACGATCGCCGTCGTCGCGCTCGTGCCGCTGACCTGGTGGGTGCTGTGGCGGACGCGTCTGGGGCTCCGGATCCGCGCGGTGGGGGAGCATCCCGAGGCGGCCGACAGCCTGGGCGTCCGGCCGTCGCGGTACCGCTATCTCGCGCTCGGGGTGTCGGGCGGGCTCG
>JBKJVO010000056.1:0-3620 GCA_046717305.1 Candidatus Limnocylindrales bacterium | reverse complement strand
GCGCTTCTCGTTGAAGGCGCGAAAACCCTCCTGCGCCTCGGGGCTCGTGCGTTGGCGCGCAATCACGCGCGCGGTATGCCACTTCGACGATCCGTGGCCCAGGCCTCGCACCTCGCGGACGATCGATTTCGCGGCTCGGGCAGCGGTCGGGCCGGCGGCGAGGATGTCGGCGAGCGCCGCGTCCACGGCAGCGTCCAGGGCCGCCTCGCCCTCGACAACCTCGTGGACAAGCCCGATCCGCTGGGCGCGCGTCGCGTCGAACCGGCGGCCGCCCGGGAATAGTGCCCGCGCGTTCGACTCGCCGATCTTCGCGATGACGAACGGGGAGATGACCGCCGGCAGGATGCCCAGGCGCGTCTCGGTGAACCCGAACCGCGCTCCGGACTCCGCGATGACGAGGTCCGCCACCGCACAGAGGCCCATCCCACCGCCGAGCGCCGCGCCGTGGACTCGGGCGATCAGCGGGACCGGGCAGGTGTCGATCGTCTCGAACATGTCGGCCATCGCCATCGCGTCCTGCTCGTTGCCCTCCACGTCGAGCTGCATCGCGGCGCGCATCCAGGCGATGTCCGCCCCGGCGCAGAACGTCGGCCCGTCGCCGGCCAGCACGACGGCCCGCAGCGTCGCGGGCTCCTCACGGGCGAGCGCCGTGAACGTCGCCACCAGCTCCGCGATCACCGAGGCATCGAACGCGTTATGCGCCTCGGGTCGAGCGAGCGTCACCCGCGCCACCACGTCGCCGGGTCCGGAACGGGAGACACGCACCGCGCTGGCCATCGCGCGCATCGTACGGGACGGACCGCCGGCAGTACCGATCAGCGGACGACGATGTCCGCGATTTCGATGACGGCGATCGGGTCGACCTGGAGGACGGTGAACTCGAGCCAGACGGTGACCCGTTCGGTTCCCGGGTACCAGCCGTGCAGCCAGGCGTTGTCGAACGGCGGGCGCGTCGGATCGGTCGAGGTGATGGTCAGCGCCAGTCCGCCTTCCGACAGCAGCAGCCACCGCTCCGTCCCGGCAAGGCGGAGCGAGGCTTCCGAGAGCGTCCCGTTTGGCAGGACCGCCGTCCCGAGCTCGATCCGATAGTCGCCGGTGTGGTCGATCGGGATGTCCAGCTTGTCGATCGAGAGCGGGACGGCCTCGGCGAGCGCGGTCGGGTCGACCGTCGGCAGCGGAGTCGCGCAGCCGACCGGCCCCTCGCCCGAGCATGGGACGTCCCCGTACCCGTTGATCGTCGGGCTCGACACCCGGATCTCAGGCGTCTCCGAGCACAGGAGGCTGTACCGGCCGCCCAGGCCACAGAACACCGATTGCTCGTTGGCGGCTCCGAGGGCAGTCGTGAACCGGACCCGGACGACGAAGGTCGAGCCGAGCCGGGTGTTGCAGCGGCCGAGGTCCGGCCCCTCGCAGTCCGGATCGCCGAGCAGCTCGATGGTTTCGAGCTCGGCCGTCGAGAGCCCTGCCTCCGACCTCGCCCAATCGACGATGTAGGCGCATCGCCGTTCCGACAGGCCATATGCCATGCACCCGTCCGGATATTGCAGAACGACACCGGGCGGCGGTCGCGTGGGTGCCGGCGCGTCCGTTCCTGGCGCAGCCTGCTCGTCGACGACGATCACGATCTCTGCCTCGAGTTGATGGCGCTCGCCGCCGCAGCCACCGAGCGTCAGGTCGATGATGGCGAACAGGCGCCACGTCCCGGGCGGCAGCCGCAGCACCGGATCCGCGAAGTAGTCCTTGAAGAACCCAGCGTCGGGGTCGTCCTCGGAGAAGCCGCCGGACTTCGAGAATTCGACCGCCACGGGTTGCCCGCGATCAAGACTGTACGGCTTGCAGTCATCCGTCCAGGACGGGAGGATTCGGTGGGCGCCACCAACCTGTTCGATGCCGAAGCCGACGAGGCCGGACCCCGAACCTGTCGCGCCGATGGATGCCGACGGCCCGAGGTACTCGAGGGTCGCGGCCACCTCGATCGCCTCGAAGGCCGGATAGCCGTCCTGCGGCGACCGGATCGTCAGGCGGAAGGTCCCGTCGGTCGCGGAGGCCTCGACCGGCTTCGGGTGGACTGCCGAAGCCGGCGGCGACGCCGTGGGCGAGGGCGACGGCGATGCATCGATGGACGGCTCGGATCCGGAGACCACGACGGTGATCCCGACCTCGAGCTCGTGCTTGGTGCCGCCGCAGGTCTCCTCGCCGAAGTCGGCCTCGGCAAATATCCGCCAGGTGCCCGCGGGCAGCCGGAGGATCGGATCCGGCTCGCCGTCAGTGACGTTGAGGTACGCCTGCATGAAGGCGGCATCCGGGGCCCCGGCGCTCGGGTCGCCCGCCTTGGCGAACACGAACGACTGCGGCTCCCCGCGGACGAACGGGTAGGACCGACACGCGAGGCGGTAGCCCGGAGGCGCCTCGTGGACGCCGTCGAGCTGCTCCACTCCGAACCCGACGAGCGGCAGGGCTCCCCCGACCTCGATCCCCGCGCGCTCGCCGAGGTACTCGAGCGTGGCCGAGACCTCGATCGGCTCCTGCGGTGCGTAGCGGTCCTTGGGCGAGCGTATCGAGAGTCGGAATGCCCCGTCGCTCGTGGATGCGCTCACCTCGCGCGGCGCGGACCCGCCCGCGAAGTAGGCAGCGGCACCGAGCAGGGCGACGAGGACGACGGCGGCCGTGAGGGTGCCGAGTCGCACCCGGCCCCGATATCGCGGGGGACCCGATGCGACGACCCGCTCTGGCTCGCCCGGGGCGGGCACCGACATCGGCACAGCACGGGCCAGTCGTTCGAGTCGCGCCCGAAGGATCGAATCGAGGTCGTCGGTCATCGGTCGGCGCCCAGGGTGGCCCGAAGGCGAGCGCGACCCCGCGACAGCCAGCTCGCGACGGTCCCTCGCGGGACGCCGAAGGCCTCGGCCACCTCGTCCTGCAAGTAGCCGTCGAGGACGGTCAGGACGAGGGCGGCTCTGGTTCGCCGGTCGAGATCGCCGAGTGCGCGCCAGAGGTCGGGCTCGGTCGTCATCGCCCACTCCTGGTCGGTGTCGCGGAGAGGCAGGAACCCCCAGCGCTTCCGACGACGACGCTCGTCGATCGCCAGTCGCAGCCCGACGACGGCGAGCCAGCGGGCGACGTCCTGCTCGGGCGGGAACGGCCACCGCTCGGCGGCGCGCAGGAAGGCCTGCTGCGCGAGATCCTCGGCCTCGTCCACGTCGCGGACAACGAGGGCCAGGCGGCGAATGAGCCAGGGACGATGCGCCCTGAAGGCCTCATCGAACGACTCGCCGATGGCCCGCGTCGCTGAAATGGCATCCTCCACCCGACCTCCTTCACCCGGCCTGACGTCCGAGATCGGTCGGCTGTTGCATCCGGACGCGCCGGCATCCTGGGGGGCGCGTGGCCAGACTAGCCCGCAGCCCCCGCGAGGCCCGCATCCGCCGGCTCGAGGTCCACGCGACCGCCGGGCTCCGCCCGACCCTCGATGAGCACGCGGGCATACCAGCGCGCGTCCTCGGGGTGGATCTTCGGGGAGATTCGGGCGATGCGCCGCTCCACGAACCAGTGGGCGATCGTCTGGCACGGCGCGGCGTAGCTCACCAGCTCCAGCGTGAGCCCGGCCTCGCCGATCGTCA
>JBKJVO010000055.1:0-2744 GCA_046717305.1 Candidatus Limnocylindrales bacterium | reverse complement strand
CGCTCCTCGGGTGGCTGGCCGGGCCCGCCCGCCTCGAGGGCCACGCGCACGACGAGGGCCATGACGCCGGCCGCCAACCGACGGCGCCCGACCGTCCCGACCAGGCGCCCGACGCGTCCCAGTCCGTCACCTGCCACGATGCGCACGCGACCGGCCGGTTGAGGCGTGACCGGCGTCGCGCCATCGAGCAGGACCCACGATGGGTCGGCGCTGATCCCCACGTCCCGGCCTTCCGCGGCCAGCAGCGCCGTCCAGGCAACGGGCGGTATGGGGCGCTTGCCGTAGCCGTCGAGGACCAACAGCGCGAACGGCGGGCTCGGGTGCAGCGCGGCACGCTGGCGCGCCTCGGAGGCGGCGAACGAGCGCAGGTCGCGCCCCACCACACCGCCCACGATGACGCCCCGCACGCCCATGGCGCGGGCCCGCGTGAGGGCCTCGACGTCGATGCGCGCGCCGGCCACGAGGATCGCGCCGGCGCTGGCCACATCGACCGCCGCCACCGGCAACTCGTCGTCGGGGCGCCGTACGGCGATCATCAGGCGCCCCACGGTCGCGTCGCCCGTGGTGAGCGTGCCCCTCAGCCCGATACCGTCCGCACGCACGATGATCGCCGCCGCACCGACCGACTCGACGACACCCGAGGTGGGCGTCAGCAGCGGCTCCGCATGCCGCCCCACGGCGACCCGCAGCAGTCCCCCGGGCGTGCTGTACAGGACGCGGCCGGCGCCCTCGAAGCGCAACGCGTGCCGACCCTCACCGACGAGCGCCACGCCGGCCTCGACGTCCGACCCCGGTGCGGGTGGGGCGAACTTGCCCAGGCGGGCTTCATCGACTCTTGCGTCGCGCAGCCGTTCGGCGATCGGTGTGCCGGCCGCGATGCGCTGCCCGACCTCGACGAGTGGCCGGTCGGCGGCGCCGAGTCGGACACGGATCCGGGGCTCGCGGACCGGCACGGCCGAGCCGGCCAGCCAGCCTTCCGCCGCGTCGATGTTGGCCGCCACCGATCCATCCACGCTCACGCGTCGGCGCCCGCCCAGAGTGGTCGCTGCCACGCATCCAGCAGATCCCGCCGCCGCTCCGGCCGGTCGGGCAGCCGCAGCGGGATCTCGCGAGTGTCCAGCACGAGCCCGCCGAGGCCACCGGCCACGGACAGCGAGAAGTGGTGAGCGCGGACCCCGAGCCAGAGTCCGTCGCGCGTGGCCAGCTCGACCGTCGCGCCGAGCCCGGGCGGAAGGTCCACGAGCTGGACGCCGCCAGGGACGAGTTCGAGCAGCGTCTCGGCCCCGTCGTCGCTCGTGACGCGTGCCGTCCCGCGATGGCGGCCCGCGTGTAGCCCGGTGGCGAGGATCGCGCTGCCCAACGGCGCAAGGAGATCCTCGAGGAGGTCCTCGAGCAACGCGCGGCGCTCGGCCTCCGAGGGCAGGCCGCCGAGCGGGGCGAGCAGGCGTGCGTGATCGTGGGCGAGGACCATGCCGCCCGGCCGACGCAGGGTGTCGACGAGCGCCAGCGCGACAGCCGGTGCCGGGGCGACGGCGAACGCCCCGCCGGTCACGACGAGGAGGTCCGTGGCATAGCTCGCCGGTCGCCCCTGCCCATCGTCCGGCAGCCGCCAGGCGGCGTCGAGACGGCTCAGCGCGGCGCGCGCCGCGGCCAGCCGGAGCCGCGCTCCGTCGCCGGAAACGTCGCGCCAGGGTGCCGCGGCGAGGTTGCGGACGCGGTCCCGCATCGATGCCGCGTCGGCGCGGATGGTGGACCACTCGAGCACATCGTCGGCACGCCGATCGTCGGCGATCACCTCGGGCGGAGCAAGGGCGCCGTCGGCGCGTACCACCGCGCCGCGCACACCCTCGGGTCCGGCCAAGACGCGCAGTCCGGCCGCGGCGCCCACGTCCACGACCTCCACGCGGCGGTCGAGCAGGACGGCCATGCTGGCGGCCGCGGTGATGAGCGCGCGCCGGCCATCCACGACCCCGGCAGGCGAGCCGTCCCCACGAGAGCGCGCGAGGTCGAGGGCGACGAGGAGGTCACGCAGCGGATCCGTGCCCGCGTGCGGCCGGCGCAACGGCGGGGGACCGAGCAGGACGCGGTTCACGGCGATCTCCCCAGCCGCTTCGGCCGGCGCGCCAGCGAGCACGACGTCGAGCCCGTCGCCACGCCGCCCGATGGCGGCTCGGACGAGCGCCAGGAGGTCCGCCAGCGCCTCACGCTCCTCGGCCGAGGGACGGTCGATGGCACCGACGACGAGCAGGTCGGCGTCGGGGTCAAGGCACAGCTCGGTGGCCACGAGGGCGTTCGTGCGATCGGGGCTGATGCGACCCACGATCCGCCACCCCCCGGCCGCCACGGCCGCCTCCGTCGCGGCCAGGCTCGCTTCGGAGGCGGCAGCCACGAGGGCCCTCAGCGGCCGGCGCGTAGCCGACTCGATACGTCGCCAGCTCGCCCACGTCGTCGCGTCGGGCAGCAGCCCGGGCTCGAGCCCGCCGACCTCCGCGGCCAGACCGGCCAGGAGCGCGTCGGCGGAGATGCCGGCGGGCTGGGCGCCGGCGGCCAGGATGCGGAACCGGCCGTCGAGCTGGCCGATGAGCGCGGCTGCGGTCGTGGCCGTGCCGTGATCGACCGTGAAGAAGGCGACGGGGCGGGCGCTCACCGGTGAATCCTGACACGGCCGGGACGGCCGTGCCGACGGCACGCGGGAGGGCCGAGCTCAGATCTCGGCCGGCGATCCCTCAGGCGTCCCAGCGCCC
>JBKJVO010000054.1:0-2615 GCA_046717305.1 Candidatus Limnocylindrales bacterium | reverse complement strand
GGGTTGGCGGGGGGGGCGGGGCTATGGATGGGCGCGGAAGGTCGGGGCCCGCGCCCCGGGGTCGGGTGGGCCGGGCGGGCGCGCCGCTGTTCGAGCTCCCGGCGGAGCTCGCGATCGACACCGGTGTCGCGCGGCGGGTCATCACGGAGTTCATCCGCGGCCAGCTCCACCAGGCCGGCTTCGAGCGCGCCGTGCTGGGGCTGTCGGGCGGGATCGACAGCGCGCTGGTGGCATACCTCGTTGCCGAGGCGATCGGGGCCGACCGGCTGCGCTGCGTTCTGATGCCCTTCCGGACGTCGTCACCGGCGTCGCGCGCGGACGCCGAGGTGGTCGTCGCGGCGCTCGGCTGCGCGAGCGAGGTCGTGGACGTCTCGCCGATGGTGGACGGGTTCTTCGGGACCGGTGACGCGCCAGGTGCGTCCGGGCCGGAGGGCCTCGCCGCGACCGCGCTGCGGCGCGGAAACTTCACCGCCCGGATGCGTATGGCGGTCCTGTATGACCGATCCGTCACGTGGGGCGGGCTCGTGGTGGGCACCGGCAACAAGACGGAGTCGCTGATCGGGTACACGACGCTCTTCGGGGACAACGCCTGCGCCTTCAACCCGATCGGGGATCTCTACAAGAGCCAGGTCCGCCAGATCGGCGTCGCGATCGGGGTTCCCGAGCGGATCATCCGCAAGCCTCCCTCCGCGGACCTGTGGCCCGGCCAGACCGACGAGGGTGAAGCCGGGTTCAGCTACCCGCTCCTGGACCGGCTGCTGTTCTGGCGGATCGACAAGCGCCGCTCGGCGGAGGAGGTCGTCGCGATGGGCTTCGACGCGGCCCTCGTCGCCCGCATCGACCGGATGGTGGCGTCGGCCGAGTTCAAGCGCCAGGTGCCGCCGATCGCCAAGCTCGGTCCGCGCACCACCGGCGTGGACTACCTGTATCCGCGACGCCGGCCCGGATCGGCACGGACCTGACGCTGCCGATGGCGGGCGGCATCCTGTATCTCGTCGCAACACCGATCGGGAACCTCGGCGACGTCACGTTCCGGGCGATCGAGGTCCTTGGCGCCGTACCGCTCATCGCCGCGGAGGACACCAGGATCACGCGGCGCCTGCTCGTCCGGTACCAGATCGCGACGCGGATGACGAGCTACCACGCTCGGAGCGGCCCTGGTCGAACGGCGGACCTGTTGGCCCACCTCCGGGGTGGTGCCGACCTCGCCCTCGTGACCGATGCCGGCACGCCGGCCATCAGCGACCCGGGGATGGAGCTGGCGGCGGCGTGGGCGGCCGAGGGAGGCCGGGTTGAGGCGATTCCGGGCGCGTCGGCGGTCCTGGCCGCGGTCGCGGCCTCCGGGATCGCCGGGCCCCGTTGGGCGTTTGAGGGATTCCTGCCCCGGAGCGGGCGCGAGCGTCGAGACCGGCTCGCGCGCCTCGCGGGAGACGAGCGCGGCACGGTCATTTTCGAGGCGCCGAGCCGCGTTCGCGGCACGCTCGACGATCTGGCCGCGGCGTGCGGCCCGGATCGGCCGGCCGCGGTCTGCCGCGAGCTGACAAAGCTCCATGAGCAGATCGTCCGCGCACCGCTCGGGGACCTGATCTCGGCGATGGCGGGCGGCTCCATCCCCGAGCGCGGCGAGGTCGTCATCGTGGTCGGGTGGCAGACGGGCGCGACCGCGCAGCCGCGTGACGCGCCGCTCGGTGGCCAGCGCGCCGCGGACGTGGCGACGGCACTGGCTGAGGTCGAGGCCCTCGTGGCGGTGGGCGTGGGCCGCTCCGATGCGGCTCGACGCGTCGCGGCGTCGACGGGGATCCCACGCCGGCGCCTCTACCGCGTGGACCCGAGCCAGTAGCATCCGCGCCATGAACGCGACGCCCCGCACGACGCCGCGCCTGCCGATCCTCGGCGTCCTGAGCCCGCTGGGGCAGGGCATCGTCGTCGGGACGGTCGGCGCCAGCGCCGCGGCGATCCTGCTCGATTGGTTCCTCCACGCCGATGAGACCGTCGTCTTCATGGTCGCAGCCATCTCGATCCTCGGGCTGGCCTGGGTTGTGGTCCTCGCGACGGAACGGCTCGGCGCGATTGCCGGGCCGCAGGTCGGCGGGATTCTCAATGCGACGTTCGGCAACGTCGCCGAGCTGATCATCGCGTTCTTCGCGCTGCAGGCCGGCCTCATCGACGTCGTGAAGGCGTCCCTGACCGGCTCGATCATCGGCAACCTGTTGCTCGTGCTCGGGGCGAGCGTGCTCGTCGGCGGGTTGCGCCACGGAACCCAGCGGTTCGACGCGCGGATCGCGGGTTCGAACGCGGCCCTCCTGGTCGTGGCCGCGATCGGCCTGTTCGTCCCGGCGATGTTCGCGATCACGGTCGGCGATCAGGCGCCCGGCACGCTCCAGGAGGAGTCGGTGATCGTGTCCATTCTCCTGATCGTGGGCTACGGGCTCTCGCTCATCTGGCAGTTCACGAACCCGGATCGGACCCTCGGCGGCCACGAGCCGGCCGCCGGCCACGAAGGTCCCGTCTGGAGCCGCCGAACCGCGGTGGGCGTGCTGCTTGGTGCCGCCGTGCTGCTGGCCGTGATCTCGGAGATCCTCGTCGGCGCCATCGGGCCGTTCACGGCGTCCGTG
>JBKJVO010000053.1:0-3430 GCA_046717305.1 Candidatus Limnocylindrales bacterium | reverse complement strand
CGGCCGGTGCCCGCAGGACGGCCGGTGCCCGCAGGACGGCCGGTGCCCGCAGGACGGCCGGTGCCCGCAGGACGGCCGGTGCCCGCAGGACGGCCGGCGATTCCAGCCCAGGACACACGTTCCGGATGAACGAGCACGACCCGTCGACACAGTTGGCGGTCTTTCGCGGATGGTGCAGACTCTGCGTGCTGGTTCGTACGGAATCCGTGTCCTGGAGTGGCGCCTTGGCGCCGGACCGCGGAACCGGCACCGGGCTGCGGGTCAGGCCGCGGCGCCACCGAGGCGGACGGAGAGCGCGGCGGCGGCCTCTCCGTGATGCCCCGATCCGTGGAGCGGATCAGCCCGTCAGTGCGCCGAGTCGAGAAGCTCGCCACGGGCACGCGCGTCGAGCGCGGTCCGGAGCGACTCCTCGAAGGCGGTGACGGCGCGGTCCACGGAATCGTCGCTCGCATGGGCCTCGCACACGAACCACGGCTCGCGGCTGTCCGGCTCCGGCATCGCGCCCCGGGCATGCATCCCGACGGCAACTGCGTCGTACAGCTCGTGGTCCGTGTCCGCCCAGTCGCGGTACTCGGTCGCGATCCGGTCCGTGAACATGATCCCGAACATTGAGGGATGGCCCGTGAACTGGAACGGCAGGCCGGCCTCGTTCACCACCTCGCGGAGTCCGTCCTGGATCCGCCGGCCGGTCCGGTGGATCGTTTCCAGGGCGTCAGTGTCGCGGATGATCTCGAGCGTCTTCACCGCGGCCGCGGCCGCGACACGGTTGCCGGCATACGTGCCGCCGTGGCTCACCTTGTCCGGGAGCAGGCTCATGATTTCGCGGCGCCCGCCGAACGCCGCGGCCGGATAGCCGTTACCCATCGCCTTCGCAAACGACGCGAGGTCAGGCCGGATTCCGAAATACTCGGCCGCGCCGCCCTTCGCGAACCGGAAGCCGGTTTTCACCTCATCGAAGATCAGAAGGATCCCGAACTCCTCGGTGAGCTGCCGAAGCAACTTGTGGAAGCCCTCCTGCGGGAGGATGCCCTGGGCATTGCCGAGGACCGGCTCCACGATCACCGCCGCGATCTCGTGGCCCTGTCGCTCGAACAGCCGGCGCAGGCGCTCGATGTTGTTGAAGCGGGCCGGGATGATCGTGTCCGCGACCGCGTCCGGGATCCCGCGCCCCCACGCCAGTCGCACCGGATTGTCCGCGTCGCCCAGGTCAGCCATGTCATTCGGGGAGACGCTGATCAGGGCGTAGTCGTGGACGCCGTGATACTGGCCCTCGAACTTGACGATCTTGTCCCGGCCAGTGAACGCCCGGGCGAGGCGCATCAGGTGCATCGTGGCCTCGGTGCCCGAGACGGTCATCCGCGCCATTTCAACCCAGCCGGTGAGCTCGCATACGAGCTCCATCGCCCGGACTTCGTCCTCCGACGTCAGCGAGAAGCTCACCCCGCGCCGCATCCGCTCGTTGACGTAGTCGTCCACTCGTTCGTCGGCGTGGCCCAGGATCACCGGGCCGTAGCCCATCCGGAGGTCCACGTACTCGTTCCCGTCGATGTCCCAGACCCGGCCGCCGCGACCACGATCGACGTAGATCGTGTCCTCGCCCCACGCGCGAAAGTTCGAGTTCGTCCCGCCGGGCAGTGTCTTCCGCGCACGCTGGTATAGCTCCAGCTGGCGCGCCCGGGCGAGCTGCGGGTGATCAGCGGAACTGGGCATGGTGACTCCCGGTGCGGCGGTGAACCCGTTCCTCCTGGCCCGAGGCGCGCGACGGCCCGTTGCGGTCCATGAAACGAGGACCTCCATCATGCCACAGCGGCCAGCGCCCCGCAGACGCGAATTTCGTTCCCGGATGCAATCTCGCGTGCGAAATCCGCACCGTGGCGCGCACGGAGGCCGTCGATGCGTCCAAATGGCGCGCCGGATTGGCAACGCGGGATGGGCTTCGACTCCTGAGCTCGGCGTGGAGTACGCCCCACGCGTGCCGAACCACCCGCACGCATCAGACGCGGGCGGTCACCCAGTTCGGGAGCTCGCGGGCGAGCGTCGCGAGCGGCAGCGAGCCGTGGGCGAGGAGCTCGTCGTGGAACGATCGGAGGTCGAACGCGGCGCCGTCACGCGCGGTCAGTTCGCGACGGAGCCGCTCAATCTCACGCTGGCCCACCTTGTAGGTGAGCGCCTGGGCCGGCCAGCAGATGTACCGGTCCGTCTCGATCGTGGCGTCCGTGACCGACAGGCCGACCTCATCGAGGAGATAGTCGATGGATTGCTGGCGGGTCCAGCGGAGCGCGTGCATCCCTGTGTCCACCACGAGCCGACCGGCGCGCCACGCCTGGGCGTCGAGCATCCCGAACCGCTCGGCCTCGTCACGGTACAGCCCGAGCTCGTCGGCGAACCGCTCCGAGTAGAGGCCCCAGCCCTCCACGTACGCCCCGCCGACGAGGCGGGAGCCGAACCGTCGGAAGCGGCTGAGGTTCGTGTTCTCGACCTCGAGGGCAATCTGGAAGTGGTGACCGGGCGTCGCCTCGTGGTACGTCGTCGCCGCCAGCCGCGAGAAGAGCCGCGTCTCCAGGTCGTACGTGTTCACCCAGTACGTTCCGGACCGCGAGCCGTCCGGGCTTGGCGGGTAGTAGTAGGCGAACGGCGAGTCCCGCTCCTTGTATTCCTCGACGGGCATCACCCGGCATGCGGCCTTCGGCGTTCGCCCGAAGGACCCGGCGGCCGCCGCGTTGGCGCGCTCGATGTCCTCCATCGCCCGGTCCACGAGCGCCTGGCGGGAGCCGGGGATGTTCCGCGGCTCCACGGTCAGCGACTGTCGGTACGCAGCCGTGTCGTCGCCGAAGCCCGCGCCGCGGGCGATGACCCGCCGTTCGCCCTCGATCGACGCGAGCTCCTCGAGACCGATCCGGTGCAGCTCGGCCGGGTCCAGATCCAGCGTGGTCCAGTGCTTGATCTGCGCCCGGTAGATCGCTTCGCCATTCGGCGCCGACCAGATCCCAGGCTCGGTCCTGGTGGAAGGCAGGTAGTCCCCCTTGAGGGCCTCGAGGAACGCGGCCTCGGCCGGGTAGACCTCGTCCCGGACGATGTCGCGGATCACCTCGCGGTCCGCCTCGGAGGACACCTGCGCCGCCGCTGGGATGATGGCCTCGTGGATGGGGATTGCCAGCATCCGCTCCAGCTGGGCGATCGTCCGTTCGGCGACGATTCGGGGTGCGGTCAACCCGCTCGCGAGGGCCTCGGCGAGCAGCTCCCGGTTCGCCGCCATGTACGCCGGGTAGGCGCGGAGGCGGGCCGTGAACGCTTCGAACGCCTCCGGGGAGTCGGCCGGCTGCAGCTGCGTCAGCTGCGGGAGGAGGGTCTGCGGGCCGGCCATCTGGTCCACGACCAGCAGCGTGTCGATCCGCTGGTCGTCCTCCTCGAGGGCGACCTCGCCGACGAC
>JBKJVO010000052.1:0-3524 GCA_046717305.1 Candidatus Limnocylindrales bacterium | reverse complement strand
TGTCCACGGCGTTCTTCGGGATCGTCAGGTTGGACAGACCCAGGAAGTCGAACTTCAGCAGGCCGAGCGCCTCGATGGCGTGCATCTCGTACTGGGTCATGAGCGAGTCCGAGTTCGTCGCCTTCTGGAGCGGCATCAGCTCGGTCAGCGGCTCGCGACTGATGACCACGCCCGCCGCATGCGTTGATGCGTTCCGCGCGCCGCCCTCCAGCTGCTTCGCGAAATCGATCACCCGCTTGACGTTCTCGTCCCCGTCGTACTGCTCGCGGAGCTGCGGGCTGATCTCGAGCGCTTCCTCGAGGCGGATCCCCAGCTGGTTTGGCACCGCCTTCGCGATCCGGTCGACGTCGCCGTATGACTGCCCCAGGACGCGCCCGACGTCCCGGATCGCCGCCCGGGCGAGCATCGTGCCGAAGGTGATGATCTGGGCGACATGGTCCTGCCCTTTTTTCCGCGAGACTTTGGCTATGACCTGGTCCCGACGATCGTCCTGAATGTCCACGTCGATGTCCGGCATCGTGACGCGGTCCGGGTTGAGGAACCGCTCGAACGGCAGCTCGTAGGCGATCGGATCCACCGGCGTGATCCCGAGGGTATAGGTGACGATCGAACCGGGTGCGCTGCCGCGACAGGTCGTCTGGATCCCCTGCTCCCGGGCGAAGCGGATGAAGTCCGCGACAATCAGGAAGTAGCCGGCGTAGCCCATGGACGTGATGACGCCGAGCTCGTACTGGAGGCGCGTTTCGAGCTCCGGCGTGATGGTCCCGTAGCGCCAGGCGAGGCCGCGCTCGCACTCCTTGCGGAGCCACGACTCGGCGGTTTCGCCATCCGGAACCGGAAAATGCGGGATCCGGAGCTGCCCGAGGGGCAGCTTGAGGTCGCACATCTCGGCGATCCGGCGCGTGTTGAGCAACGCCTCGCGCTGGTCCGGAAACAGTGCCGCCATCTCGGCCGCCGACTTCAGGAAGAAGTTGTCCGACTCGAACTTCATCCGGCCCGGGGTGTCCAGGTTGTTGCCCGTGCCCACGCACAGGAGGACGTCGTGCGCCGGGGCCTGCCTGCGATGGACGTAGTGGAGGTCATTCGTGACGACGAGCGGCAGGCCGGTCTCGGGCGCAAGGCGGAGGAGCTGCTCGTTGAGCCGTTTCTGCTCCGGCAGGCCGTGGTCCTGGAGCTCCAGGAAGAAGCGGCCCGGGCCCAGGATGTCGCCGTACTCGCCGGCGAGCGACCGGGCGAGGTCCCAGTCGTCCACCTCCAGCGCCCGCGAGACCTCGCCGTTCAGACAGGCCGACAACCCCACGAGGCCGGCACTGTGCTTCGCGAGGTGCTCACGGTCGATCCGGGGCTTGTAGTAGTAGCCGTCGATGTGCGCATCCGTGACCAGCCGACACAGGTTGAGGTAGCCCGTCAGGTCCGTGGCGAGGAGGATGAGATGGAAGGGCTGGGCGTCCGCCTTGCCCTCCTTGTCCGCCATGGACCGCCGGTCGACATAGGTCTCGACACCGATGATCGGCTTGATGCCCTTCGCCCGCGCAGCCTGATCGAAGGCGACGGCTCCGTAGAGCGCGCCGTGGTCCGTGAGCGCCAGGCTGTCGAAGCCCTGGGCCCCCGCTTCGTCCACGAGGTCGGGGATTCGCCCGAGACCGTCGAGCAGGCTGAACTCCGAGTGCGTGTGGAGGTGGACGAAGTCATTCGACGCGATGGTCACGGGAGGGCAATGGTAGCCCGAGGACGGGCACCGGGCTGGTGGCAGCCGCGAACAGCCGCCGCCTTTCGCGCTCAATCTCCCTTGCGCGTCCCTATCGGGACTCCATAGCTTGTATTGCTTGCGGCGGAGCGCGCGCTGGGCTACCTCGTGGACGAACCGGCCCAGCTACCGGGAGTGAGATGGAGACCGGGGAGTGACCGTGGCGCCCGCCCTCGCGGGTCCCGGCGAACCCGGTCCCTGCGGCTCCTCAAACGGTCCCTGTCGGTCCAGCGACGGAGGCGCGGCCTGGGGTGGAAGCAGATCTCGGGCTCAATCGCTCGGACTGAAGCTGTACGTCCCTTCCCAGTGCCACAGTCCGGCCGAATCAGCCGAGACGTCCGCACGGCCTTGGAACCCGCCGAACTTCCCGGTTCCGCCCGAGAACGTCACCACGCCGCTCCCGGCCGCGAGATCGAGCACGACATGGCCGGCCGCGGAGTTGCCGGGCCCGGCTTCGAGGATGATGTCGGTGTCCAGCGAGCCATCACCAGCCGCCTGGGCGTAGACGAACCTCGAGCCGACCTCGATCGCCTCGAGGTTCGAGGATGTGATCGTGCAGAAGTCACCGGCGAGGCCCGTATACGCCGAGCACTCCTTCGTCACATGGAGATCGCCGCTTGTCGGGGAGGGCGTGAGGCCGGCCATCGAGCCATCCTTCCTGCGTGGGATCCCTCGGGCATCCGAAGGGGTAGCAAGTATGAGTACCCGCCTATCCGGATTGTCAACGGAGGGGGCCTACGCGTAAGCATCCCAACGTCTGCGCTGGCGCGCCCCTCGCATCGCCCGCTCCAGCCCGGGGCCACGGGCCCCGGGGCCGGGCCCGGTGGACCGTCCTTGAAGCCCGCCCTGATGCTGGGATCAGCATAGTGCCCGGAAGCGGGCCGCCAAGGTCCATCGCGCCGGCCTGCTATCGGCCGGCCGAGCACAGAGTCCCGGCGCCTCGTGCTCAGCCGGACGCTCGGATCGCCCGGGCGGACCGCCGGCTCGACGCTCGAGCCGGCTCATCCCAGCTGAAGCCCGGCGGATGCTGCTGGGGGCATCACGGGCCGGGACAAGCCAGCGGTCGCGGAGCAGGGTCAGCCCCCAGCCGATCGAAGCCGGTGGGCGGCTCTGGCACGAACTCGTTGGCCGGCTCGAGCCGGCACAGAGAGTGGGCTGCTTCCAGTGTGGCCTACGCTTTATCCACGCTCGCTGATGAAAAGTTGACGCCTGTCGACACCCGGCATCGCGTGGCCCTCGTCGCTGAGGGCGCCGGTCAGAGGAGCACGGCGATCTGCTCCGAGAGGCGCTCGCAGATGGCGCAGAGTAATCTTCGACCCGCCGGTCGAAACAATCGAGGGCAATCGAGCGAATGTCAAAACACCGGGTTGTTGGCTAGCGGCCTGGGACGGGAGAGAGGGACGTAACCGTGGGACTGGTGGAGCGTAAGAGTTTCGATGCGCCGGACGAGGCGAGTGAATCTTACGAGAAGGTGCACGGCGACTGGATCGAGTTGATGGGTCAGGATGTCGGAAGGATGACAGTCCAGCCAGGCTGGAACTGGACCCAGCATTCGGCTCCCGTGGACGGGACCGAACGCTGTGAGCGATTCCACGTCAAGATGTTCATCTCCGGTCGGTTCGCGGTTGCCTACGAGGATGGGACGAAGGTCGAGTTCGGGCCCGGTGACATCGCTGTGATCCAGCCGGGACACGACGCGTGGGTCGTGGGCGACGAACCGGTCGTGTACTTCTCCCTGGGACCGCTATTCAAGAAGGCCGCGGGCCAAGCCTGAGAT
>JBKJVO010000051.1:0-2922 GCA_046717305.1 Candidatus Limnocylindrales bacterium | reverse complement strand
TCGATGGGCATCGAGGCCGCCGTCCACGCCCCGATCGCGGAGACGAAGTTCGGTGTCTTCCGGATGTGAGCCGGACCGGCGCGCACCGGGTGAACGAGCACAAGGCTGGCCCGGCCGGGGTTCCAGTCAGGTCACCGGTGGCTTGAGACCGAGCGCTGTCCAGTTGATCGAATCCGCCGGGACGGGCAGGCTGCCGGGCTGGATCACGGCGCGGGCGACCGCGTCGGCCACAAGTTCGGTCGCCTCGGATGCCGGAATGCCCCCGTGGACAACCAGCGCTTCGTAGACATACGGAGTCGTCAGCGAGAACGCCAGGCGCGCGGCGGTCTCTGGGGTCGCGCCGGACCGGAGCCGATCCTCCTGGTCCAGCCGCCGGCAGATCACGACGAGATGGCCGAACCGGCTCCGATCGAGGCGGTCAATGCGGGCGCCGAACTCCGGATCAGTTCGTCGAACCCGAAGACTGAACGCGACGAAGGTCCAACCGTATTCCCAGAATGCGAATGTCGCCTCGAGCATCGTCCGAAGCGCGGTCTCGCCGTCCCGTGACCGCCAGACCCGGGCAAACCCGGTGAACAACCCGGCCTCCTCCTCAATCTGCGCCGTCAGCGCCGAGAGCAGCCCGACTTTCGAACCGAAGTGCGTATACAGCGTCGGCACGGAAACTTCCGCCCGGCGCGCGATCTCGTCTACCTGGAATCGATCGGCCTCGGGCAGCAGGGCGCGAGCGGCGGCCAGAATTCGCGTTCTCGTCTCGGCTGATTTCTCTGCGCGAAGGCCCTGCTTGTAGGGGCGGACCATGAGATCGAGGCCTCCAGGAAGGTACTTGACTTTAGCGCAATGTTAGCCAATATTTCGACACAGGCCTGTTAAGGCCAAAGAACCGTCCGGCGCGCGCCGGCGAAAGCGATTGGAGGGTGGCGAAATGGAACGAAGAACCTACGCGAAAGGCGCTGGGATCGCGCTCCTGCTGTCTGTGATCTCGGTCCTGGTCCTGCATCTGGGCCCCACGATCCTGGCCGGCGGCGCCCGCGCCTCCGGGACGAGCGACCTCAACCGGATCGTGGCCTTCTATGGCAATCCATCCATGCTGCCGTTCTGGTGGCAGGGTGGGATCAGCCTCATTGGCATTGCCGCGTTCGCGGTCCTGTTTCGCAGATACCTGCTCACGTTCCCATTGTCGCCGATGATGGCGGCCACGGCCGACATCGCCGTGCTGATCACGGCGGCGGCCGTGCCCCTCTACGCGCTCGGGGTCGGGCTCCAGTCGGCCATGGTCCAGTTGGTGTCCGCTGGTGACGTCGGCCGCGGCGCCCTTCTGGGCGTCTTCGCGTCCTGGGACTGGATCTACAACAGCTTTGCGTACTTCTTCGAGGCCGGGTACATGGCAGCCTGGGCGATCGTCGCCTGGAAGTCGGGCGCCCTTCCCCGGTGGATCACCGTGCTCGGAGGCGTCACGGCCGTGGGGCACGTATTCAACTCGCAGGTGCTCCTGTCCCACCTCCCCGATGAATTGACCCTGATCCCAACGATCTTCTTCATCGCGTGGTTTTTTGGCGCCGGGGTCTTCCTCAGCCGGGGAGGCCGCTCGACCTCTGACGACGCGACTTCGGCGTCGGCGAAGGTGGCCAGTCGACTCGGAGGTTGAGGTCGTCACTGTGACCTCGATCGACTTCGGCAACGATCGCAACGAGACTGCGATGCTCTCTCGGCGGCGGAAAGATCAAGGCCGCCCATGAGCGTGGCGGACCCGAGCATCCGCCCAGCGGCACTCACCAGGTCCCGTAGGATGAAGGGGATGACCACAGTTCGACTTTCCCGCTCCGGGCCAAACGACGTTGTTGCCCGCGTGACGCTCGCTCGACCCGAGTCGCACAACGCCTTCAATGCCGCCATGATTGCGGAGCTCGCAGCGGCCTTTGCGGGCCTGGCCCGCGAGCAGCCCGACGACGCTCCGGGTGGTGGTCCTGGCCGGCGATGGCCGGCCGGGCCTACTCGCCGCGTTCCCTGTGGACCTGGCCGAACGCTCGCATCAGCGTGATGGGCGGCACGCAGGCCGCTCGCGTCCTGTCGACGGTGGGCCTGGGGTCGGCAGACGATGCCAAGCGCGATGCCTTCGAGGCCCCGATCCTCGAGGCCTACGAGCGTGAAAGCAATCCCTATTTTGCGACCGCCCACCTATGGGACGACGGGATCATCGATCCCCTGGACACGCGGCGTGTCCTCTCGATGGGCATCGAGGCCGCCGTCCACGCCCCGATCGCGGAGACGAAGTTCGGTGTCTTCCGGATGTGAGCCGGACCGGCGCGCACCGGGTAGCATCCCCGGCATGATCGGACGCGTCGCCTCTGTCAATGTCTCGCCCGGCGGAGTGCCCAAACGACCCGTGGCCTCGGCATTCGTCGGGCGGCTGGGCCTCGACACGGACGCCCACCACGAGCCCGAGCCGATGCACGGCGGGCCGGATCAGGCCGTCTGCCTCTACGCCGTCGAGGCGATCGCGCGCGTCAGGGCCGACGGTCACGAGGCCTTTCCCGGTGCGTACGGCGAGAACCTGACGCTCGAGAGGATCGACTGGGCGAGCCTCCGCGCCGGCGACGTCCTGACGATCGGCGAGGCCGGGCTCACGCTGGAGCTGGTGAGCTACGCCGCGCCGTGCCAGACGATCGCCCACTGGTTCGTGGAGCGGCACATCGCCCGGATCTCGCCGAAGATCCACCCCGAGGACGCGCGCTGGTATGCCCGCGTGCTCATCGAGGGTCGCGTGGAGCCCGGCGATTGCGTGGACCTCGAGCCGGCGGGCGCGGGCCTCGCGGAGGCTGCGGGCTAGTCTGGCCACGCGCCCCCCAGGATGCCGGCGCGTCCGGATGCAACAGCCGACCGATCTCGGACGTTAGGCCGGGTGAAGGAGGTCGGGTGGAG
>JBKJVO010000050.1:0-6655 GCA_046717305.1 Candidatus Limnocylindrales bacterium | reverse complement strand
CCCTCCGGATCCATCGCCGGGGGCTCCGGCTCACGGCGGTCCCATGGGGTCGGCGGCGCCTTCCGCTCCAGGTGCCGGACGATCGACCGGCCGAGGGCGAGGGCGTGCTCATCGTCCAATGCCTCGTGATCGGCGACGCCGCTGTGGCGGGTGTGGACCTCTGCTCCGCCGAGGGTCTCCGCATCGACGTCCTCGCCGGTGGCGGCCTTCACGAGCGGCGGCCCACCCAGGAAGATCGTGCCGGTCCCCTTGACGATCACGGTCTCGTCGCTCATCGCCGGGACGTATGCGCCGCCGGCGGTGGACGAGCCCATGACGAGCGCGACCTGCGGGATCCCCTCCGAGGACATCCGGGCCTGGTTGTAGAAGATCCGCCCGAAGTGCTCGCGGTCCGGAAAGACGTCCGCCTGGAGCGGCAGGAAGGCCCCGCCGCTGTCGACGAGGTAGACGCACGGCAGCCGGTTCTCGAGCGCGATTTCCTGCGCCCGCAGATGCTTCTTCACCGTCATCGGGTAGTAGGTCCCGCCCTTGACTGTGGCGTCGTTGGCGACGATGACACAGAGCGTTCCCTCGATGCGGCCGATGCCTGTCACGATCCCGGCGCTCGGGGCATCGTCGTCGTACATGCCGTTAGCGGCGAGGGCGCTCAGCTCAAGGAACGGCACACCCGGGTCCAGGATCCGGTCGATCCGTTCGCGGACGAGCAGCTTGCCGCGCTCGCGATGCCGAGCGATGGATCGTTCGCCGCCGCCTGCGCCTCGGGCGGAAACGGACGCCGTGCGCGCTCGGAGATCGGCAACCAGCGCGGTCATCGCCTCGGAATTGGCGCGTGCCTCGGGACTCACGGGATCGAGGCGGCTGCGAAGGACGGCCATGGCGCGAGTGTAGGCGTCCGGGCCGTCGCCCGGCCCGTGCCCGGCCAAGGCCAGGGCCCCGCCGGGCGGGATTCAGCCCCTTCGAGACCGGGCGCTCACCACCGACAGGATGATCCCGACCGCGAGCACGACGGCCGCGGCCGCGAGATAGCCGGCGATCGACGGGCTGGTGCATCCGTCGGCCGCCTGGCAGGTCAGCTTGACGCGTCCGAACACGGCGACCCAGATCCCGCCGAGGCCCATGAGCAGCCCGGATGCTCCGGGTAGAGTCGCGCCTTTCCGGAGGACGAGTAGCGCGGCGCCGGTGAGGACCACCACCCCCACCACGGGGAACACGAACAGGCAAAACCCACCGAGCGCACCGAGCACGAGCCCCGCGAGCCAGCTCGAGGCCGCGCCCGATCGTCGCCCGCGATCACCTTCGGTCATGGCGTCACTCCTTCCCGCGCAGGACGTCTTGCAGTGCATCGTGGAGATCGGTATGCGCGAACGAGAAGCCCGCCGCAAGAAGCCGCGTCGGCGCGACCCGCCGCGACCCCAGGAGCAGCGTCGACTCCTCGCGGAGCAGGAGCCTGAGCAGCCACGCCGGCGTGGGGAACCAGATCGGGCGGTGGAGGGCCCGTCCCAGTCCGGCCGCGACGTCGCGCTGTCGTGATGGCTGGGGGCTCGCCGCGATGACCGGCCCGCGGATCCGGTCGTCAACGATTGCGAGGCGATAGGCACTGACGAGATCGTCCAGGTGGATCCAGCTGAACCACTGTTCGCCGGAGCCGTAGCGCCCACCCAGCCCGAGGCGGACGGGCAGGGCAAGCAGCTGCATCAATCCGCTGTCCCGAGCCAGGACGAAGGCGGTCCGGATCATCGCCACGCGAATGCCGAGGACCGCTGCCGTTTCGGCGGTGGACTCCCACGCCCTGCCGACGTCCGCGAGGAAGCCGGGCGTCACGTCCGTGTCGGTCGCCTCGGTTGCCGGGGTGGTGTCGAGGCCCGTGTAGCCGTCCGTCCCGGATGCGCAGACGAAGACGCCCGGGCGAGCGTTCGGTTCGAGCAGCGCCATCGCCGCGATCAGGTGCGCCGATGGTTGGACCCGGCTCTCGAGAATGGCGCGACGCCGGCCCGCCGTCCAGGGCAGCGGTCCGATGGGAACGCCGCACAGGTTCACAACGGCGTCCGAGCCGCCGATGACCCGGGCGAGTTCGGCAACGCCGGTTGGATCCTTGGGATCCCAGGGCTCGACGCGGGCGCCGCTGGGCACGGACCGCCCGCGCCGACCCGGGTTGCGGGTGAGGACGACGACCTCGATCCCGTCATGCAGCAGTGATCTCATCAGCGCCCGGCCGATCAGTCCGGTTCCGCCGGCAATCACGACCCGCGTCACTGTGTTGTGCTCCAACCGTTGGTGGGACGCCATGGCTCGAATCCTTTGTGCTACTGTGACCTAGCAAGTTATGCACACGCAACCCGCTACTGTCAAGGTGCACGTTTCGGACGCAGCGTCGCCCGCTGCCGAGGCGATCCGGCTGCGCCTCGTCGACGCGTGGGGCGAGATGGGCGCAGCGTGGGGCGTGGCCCCGGCGATCGCCCGCGTCCACGCCTACCTCATGACGCGTCAAGCCCCATTGACCGAGCGCGAGGTCCGCGAGGCACTCGGTCTGTCGCACCGGGCGGCGAGCCTCGCCCTCGCGGATGCCGAGGCGTGGGGCCTCGTCGAACGAGTGGCGGAGCCGCGACGGGTCGGCCGACGCGGTCCGGCCGGTGCCGCCTACCAGGCCATCGGGGACCACTGGCGGTGGTTCGGCCGCGTCGTCGCCGAGCGCAAGGTGCGCGAAGGCGACCCGATCATCCTCGTCCTGGAACGAACGGCCCAGGAAGTCGCCGCCGCATCCGCTGCGAACCCGGGCGACCGTGAGCTCGGGGCCCTTCGCGATTGGGTCTCGACCTTCCTCGTCTTCGTCCGACTGTTCGACCGTGCCGTCGGCCTGGTGCCGCGCCTGGAGCCTCGAGAACTGGAACGTGCGCTTCGTCTGCTGGGGGAGGTGCCGGACGAGACCGTCCTCCGCCTCGTCAGGCTTCTCGATGCCCTCCCGGACGACGACGTGCTGGAGCTTGTCCAGGCGCTGAGCCAACTCTCCCCGGGTGCCGCGCGGCGAGCGACAAAACTGATGTCCGGGGTGGTCCGAACCGTCGGCCGCTGACGCAGGTCACCAGCGCTCATGCGGCCGGCGCATGACACGGGGCTGATCGCCACGGAACAACGGCCCCGGGCTGCGTGCCCGGGGCCGTGAACGACCCGATCGGAGAGGAGGGGCCGTCAGCTGTTGATGTGCAAGCTCCAGGAGATCTGGCTCATGTAGGCCCAGTTGAAGTTGGCGCTGATGGAACCGGCGAGGACGGATCCCGTCGCCTGGCGCTCCTTGCCGCGGTAGTTGTAATGGCCGTTGAACTGGGAAGGGACCTGGTAGCTGCCGGAACCGCGGAACATCCCGAGGTCGCCGACGCCCGTGAGCACGACCGAGAGCTCGGCAAGCTCGTAGACCGGGTCGTCGCCGTAGATCCCGGCGCACTCGTCCACGACGGCGGTCCAGAGCTCCACGGAACCCGTTGCCGTCCCGGTTTCCAGCCTCCGCGAGAGCGTGATCGTCACGTCATTGGTGAACCCATACGTGCGCGTCCCCTGGAACCCGTAGAACTCCTCGCCCCCGCCCGTGTCGAGCGGGCCGATCGCGGCAGCCTTGGGGTTGGCCGCCGGGGCCGGTTCCGGTGGCGGGCACAGCACCCACGTCCCGGACTCCTGGTAGATCTGGCCGAAGCCCGGCTGACCCTTCTCCTGCCCCAGGTAGGCGTAGCCGTAGACCCCTTCGCCGTACCACTCGCCGTAGACCGTGCTGCCGCTGCCGCTCGTGTTGCTCGTGTTCGCCCCGGCGGACACCGGAGCAGCCACGGCCAGCACCAGGAGAGCGGCCAACGGAAGAACCCAAAACTTGCGCATCACTGCACCCCACTTCCCGAAGCGCCCAGCCAAGCCGGGCACGAGGCCTCCGGTACCGTGGATGACGCGAGCCCGAATGGAGTGTTTCGGGCCCACTCGCGCGCCCGTGCGATAATCGCGCCGCGTTGCGGCGACCCGGGACGGCCCGAACGGGCGACGACCCCGAGGCAGGCGAACCGGCGGACCCGCGGCAGGACCTGAGGAAGCAGTCCCAACATGACCGTCGAGACGTCCACCTGGGCGACGAAGAAGGGTCTTGCCCAGATGCTCAAGGGCGGCGTCATCATGGACGTCGTCACCGCCGATCAGGCGAAGATCGCCGAGGACGCTGGCGCCGTGGCCGTGATGGCCCTTGAGCGCGTTCCCGCGGACATTCGCGCCGCGGGCGGCGTCGCCCGCATGTCCGACCCGTCGATGATCCAGGCGATCATGGACGCGGTCACCATCCCGGTCATGGCGAAGGCCCGGATCGGCCATTTCGTCGAGGCCCAGATCCTCGAGGCCCTCGGTGTCGACTACATCGACGAATCGGAGGTCCTCACCCCAGCCGACGTGGCGAACCACATCGACAAGCACGCCTTCAAGGTCCCGTTCGTGTGCGGTTGCCGCAACCTCGGCGAGGCGCTCCGACGGATCAACGAGGGCGCGGCGATGATGCGGACGAAAGGCGAGGCCGGCACCGGCAACATCGTCGAGGCGGTCCGCCAGCTGCGCGAGGTGCTCGCCGAGATCCGCCGCCTCCAGGGCATGCGCGAGGACGAGCTCTTCGTCGCGGCGAAGGAACTGCAGGCCCCCTATGAGGTGGTCAAGCAGGTCGCGAAGGACGGCAAGCTGCCGGTCGTGAACTTCGTGGCGGGCGGGATCTCCACCCCGGCCGATGCGGCGCTCGTCATGCAGCTCGGCGCGGAGGGCGTCTTCGTGGGCTCCGGCATCTTCAAGAGCGAGGATCCGGCCCGGATGGCCAACGCCATCGTCCAGGCGACGACCCATTTCGACGATCCGAAGATCCTCGCCGAGGTGAGCAAAGGCCTGGGCGCCCCGATGCGGGGCATCGCGATGGAACAGCTCGCCGAGTCGGATCGGCTGGCCGTCCGAGGTTGGTAGGAATCACCGCGCCGACGACGGCGGGGTGCAACCGATGAGGATCGGGGTTCTCGCCGTCCAGGGGGCGTTCGCCGAACACATGGCGACTCTCGATGCCATCGGCGTCGAGGGCGTCGAGGTGCGCCTGCCTGCGGATCTCGAGGACGTCAGCGGGCTGATCCTGCCGGGCGGCGAGTCCACGGCCCAGCGCCATCTCATCGAGCGCTGGGGGCTGCGCGACCCCATCCTGGAGCTCGCGCGCTCCGGCGCCCCGATCTTCGGGACCTGCGCCGGGATGATCCTGCTTGCCGCCGACGTCCTGGACGGCGGTCCGACCGTCTTCCCGCTCCTCGACGTCGGGGTGCGGCGAAATGCCTTCGGGCGGCAGCTCGACTCGTTCGAGGCGGACGTGAACGTGCCGATCCTCGGCGATCAGCCCGTCCACGGTGTGTTCATCCGCGCCCCCGTCGTCGAACGGACGGGTCCCGGCGTGGACGTTCTCGCGCGCCTGGACGACGGGCGGATCGTGGCGGTCCGCGAGCGAAACGTCGTCGCCACTGCATTCCACCCCGAGCTGGCCGGGGAAACGCGGTTCCATCGCCTCGTTGCGACGATGGCTGCCGAGCACGACGATCCCGGCGAGGGATCCGGTCGCCGTCACCATCCCACCCGCCGAACCGGGCTGGCCAGATGACGTTTATGCGCGCCGCTCGTCCGTCGGGAAAGGTTCGTGCTGCCCGCATCACGGACCTTGCCGCGCTCGGCGAGCTGTCCCGGTTGTGTGAAGACGATGCGGCCGGAGGTCGTTCGCTGGGCCTGCCTGTGAGCAGCCCGCGGATCGGGGTCTTCAGCCTGTTCCGACTGCCGCTGGGCGCGTTCCAGCCGAACGACCTCCTGTTCGTCTACGAGGAGGACCGTCGCGTGGCGGGCCTCGTCCGCGTGGAGCGGGAGAGCCACCGCGACGACTGGACGATCGTGGAGCTGGACGGGGTCGCCGGCCTGGCCGGCGCCGGCGCTGGCGACATCCGCTTCCGCCTGGTCCAGCAGGTGCTTCGGGAGGGTCAGAAGCGCGCCGCCGCCCGGTTCCATGTCGCGTGCACGGACGCGGGGGGCAACGTCGAGCTGTTCATGCAGGCGGGCTTTGCGCGGTATGGCGAGGAGAAGGTCCTCCACCGGCCTGCCGGGATCCCGCTTCCGGAGCCGTGGTCCGAAGAGCGGATGCATGCCGCGGGGATTCGCGCGGCGCGGCCGGTGGACGCGGTCGCGCTGATGCATCTGTATGCCGCGGTCACCCCCGCGCCGGTGCAGCGGTTGGAGGGCTTTCGGATCCCGGACTGGGAGCGGCAGGGCGCCAGCTGGCGCGTCCCGCGGAGCAGCCTGGCGCCGCTCCTCCGCTTCGCGGACATCGAGGCCTATGTCCTCGAATCCGCCGACGGCACGGGGATCGCGGGGTTGATCCAGCTGGGCGTCGCGCGCGAGGACCAGCCGCACTACCTTCGGGTCATGGGGCTCCCGGACGTGGACCTCGCCGAGCTGGTGGACTTCGGCCTGGGCGACATCCGTGCCCGAACCTCGAGGGGTGGGGACCGTCCGGGCGACCACGGCGTCATCGCGCCCGTTCGAACCTACGAATCTCCGATCGACAGACGACTCGAGGGGGGAGGCTTCACCGCGGTTTCGACCGTCACCCTGCTCATGAAGGAAACCC
>JBKJVO010000049.1:0-2913 GCA_046717305.1 Candidatus Limnocylindrales bacterium | reverse complement strand
GTCGAGCTCGCCGACGCGGCGGCCGTGCGTACCGGGCTCGCCAGCGAGGAACACGCCGAACAACCCGCGGTCGGGGATCGTTCCGCCGGACGTGACCGCGACGACGCGCGCGTCGCGCCGGCCCTCGACCACGTCCGTCACCCGGTCCCACACGACGCGTGCCTTCAGCTCCGCGAACTCGTCCGACGGGTACGCGCCCGCGAGCATCCCGATCACGCCCTCGAGGACCTCGCGGGAGAGGGTCTCGAATGGCGCGGCGCGCGTCACCGCCGCCAGCAGGTCGGCCACGGTCCAACGGTCCATGACCGTCATCGCCACGATCTGCTGGGCGAGGACGTCGAGCGGATTCCGGGGCATGACCGTCGTCTCGACGGCGCCCTCATGCATCCGCCGGACGACGACGGCGGCCTCCAAAAGGTCGCCCCGGAACTTCGGAAACAGGATCCCCTTGGATGGCTCACCCACGTTGTGCCCGGCCCGGCCGACCCGCTGAAGCCCTGAGGTGACGCTCGTCGGCGACTCCACGAGGATCACGAGGTCCACGGCGCCCATGTCGATTCCGAGCTCGAGGGTGCTCGTCGCCACGAGGGCTGGCAGGCGACCGTCCTTGAGCGCCTCCTCGATCTCGAGTCGCTGCTCCCGCGCGATGCTCCCGTGGTGCGCCCGGACGAGCTCCTCGCCGGCCAGGTCGTTGAGACGGTGCGCCAATCGCTCGGCCATGCGCCGGCTGTTCGTGAAGACGATCGTGGAGCGATGGGCGCGGATCAGCTCCAGGATCCGCGGGTGGATCGCCGGCCAGATGCTCGTCCGGAGGTCGTCCCGCCAGGCCGGGGCGTCGCCGGACGGGGCTGCCGCATCGGCCGCGACGAACTCTCCGAGCCGGCTCATGTCCTCGACCGGGACGATCACCTCGAGGTCCAGAACCTTCCGGGATCCGGCGTCGACGATCGCGACCTCGCGGCCCTCGCCGATCCCGCCGACGAACCTCGCGATCGTGTCGAGCGGCCGCTGCGTTGCCGACAACCCGATCCGCTGGAGCGGCGGTGCGCCCGATCGGCGAAGATGTTCGAGGCGCTCGATGGAGAGGGCCAGATGGGCGCCGCGCTTCGTGCCGGCGACTGCGTGGACTTCGTCCAGGATGACCGTCTCGACGGCGTGGAGCATCTCCCGCGCCCCCGAGGTCAGCAGGAGGTACAGGCTCTCGGGCGTCGTGACCAGGATGTCCGGTGGCGTCTTCGCGAGCCGGCGCCGCGCCTCCTGGGGCGTGTCCCCGGTCCGCGACGCGATCGAGATGCTCGGTTGTTCCAGGCCCAGCCGCTGCGCTGCGAGCGTGATCCCGAGGAGCGGCGCCCGAAGGTTGCGCTCGACATCGTAGGTCAGCGCCTTCAGGGGTGAGACGTACAGGACTCGGACGGAGCCGGGATTGCCGCGCGACGGGGGCGGCGAGGGTTTCCGGGCGAGCCGGTCCAGGCACCACAGGAACGCCGCGAGGGTCTTCCCCGAGCCGGTGGGTGCATGGATGAGCGTGTGACGGCCGGCGGCAATGGGCACCCAGCCGCCGGACTGGGCCGGCGTTGGAGCGTCAAACGTGCTCTCGAACCACGCACGCACCGGGGCTGAAAATGGCGCGAGCGGATCTGCTGTCGGCACGGGCGCGGGCGACGGCTTCACGGGGCGTCGAGTGTACCGCGCACCGATCCATTCGACCAGATGTTCTGTTTCAATCGTGGATTCTGATCAGGTTCGGGCGTGGCCCGAGACATTCGGGCCATTCGCCATGCGGTCCCCGGCCAAGAGGCCCCCGATGAGGGGCCATCGGGCAGTACCCGATCAATGAACAGAAGCCCCATCGTGATGACGGAGACGACCAGTCACAGTCGTCAACCATGAACGCCGTCCCGGCTGGTCCACGGCACAAGCGAAGGGAAGCGGAGCATGTCGAACTTCAGGAAGTGGGCCACGCCGCTGGCGCTCCTGGCGGCCGCGCTCATTCTGTGGATGGAGGTCCCGATCGAGGAGGTCCGCCCCGAGACGCTCGGCGGCGAGGGCCTCCGGTTCATCGTGACCGTCGCGTTCTGGATCCTCGCGATCGTCGTGGTCGCCCTCATGTTCACCGACCGCAAGGCGGCGGACGCCCAGGTCGTCGAGGTCGAGGGCCCGGCCTTCACTCGATACCTGTTCAGCAACACGCGAGCCGGCCTCTTCTGGCTGCCGATCCGCCTGTTCATCGGGTTCGCCTGGATCGAGGCGAGCATCCACAAGATCTTCGATCCGAACAATGCGTGGCTCGGCGGCGGTGCCGCCCTCCGCGGCTATTGGGAGCGCGCTGCGGCGATCCCGGAGCAGGGTCGCCCGCCGATCTCCTTCGAGTGGTACCGCGACTTCCTCAACTTCCTCCTCGCCGGCAACCACGAGACCTGGTTCTCATGGCTGATCGCCTTTGGTGAGCTGGCAGTCGGCATCGGACTCGTCATCGGTCTCCTGACCGGCGTCGCGGCCTTCGCCGGGGCCCTGATGAACATGTCCTTCCTGCTGGCAGGCTCGGCGTCCACCAACCCGGTCCTGTTTACGTTCGCCATCGGGCTCATCCTCGCCTGGCGCGTCGCCGGCTACTACGGCGTGGATCGCTACCTCCTGCCGAGGCTCGGGACGCCGTGGCACTCCAGGGTCTCCACGCACCCGATGTCGGCGACGGGAATGCCGACAAGCTGACGACAACGGGCTCGCAGGCGGAACCCCCACCCTCCCCCGTCACGAGCCCATCCGCTCCGTCATCGACCCGGGCCTCGGCCCGGGTCGATGCATTTCTGCGTCAGGCACGGTGGGCAATGAGGGCACCGGGGTCCGCGGAGCCGATCGGGCCACCGGCGCGCTCGACGCGAAACCCCGCACCCTCCAGGAGCCGGCGAGCGA
>JBKJVO010000048.1:0-7235 GCA_046717305.1 Candidatus Limnocylindrales bacterium | reverse complement strand
TAGCCGTACCGGGGGCTGATCCACCCGTTGAGCACGACCGAGACGAGAAAGATCGCGGCACCGACGCCCACCAGGCCGCCGAGGACGATGAGGCGATCGGCGAGACGCGTGCTGATCTCGGGTCGTGTCGCAGTCGCGCGGCCTCGGTCTCGGTTTGACTCACCCACCGAGTGGGGCCTCGGCAACCGAGCTGGCAGGACGAGGCCGGTTGTCAAACCGACGAGAACGAGTGGCACTACCACATCCGGTGGGAGGCCACGCCCGCCGAACCAGCCCTGCGTGAGCACGACATCCCAAAACCCGATGATCGCGGGGCGGAGTTCGAACCAGCCCTGTGGAAGCTGGCGGGTCGCGGTCACAAGGGTGACAGTCTGCGGGACGGAGAACAGCGCGATAAGAGCGAGGTGGCGCCAAGCGCCACGCGCCCTCGCGGCGACTGCTCCGACTCCGAGGATCGGAAGGAGAGGCGCCAACCCGGATGTCAGGGCCGTCGCGGCGACTAACGCCAGATCGGTCGGCCTGAGGCCGCGGTCGAGCCAGCTACAGACGAGGACCACGACTGCCGCGGCGAGAAGGATCCAATGCAGGTTGGTCAGGCTGCCAAGGACCTCGCGCCCTGCCTGAAAGACCAGCCCGAGGCTCGCCCCAGCGAGGATCCCTGCAACGGTCGATCTCGTGACGTCCCGCACCGCCACGGCCACCACCCAAGCGCACCATGCGGCAACCACGCCCGCCGCCAGCGTAAACAGGAATGGCATCAAGGCCGGGTCGCCGACCGTGGCGACCATCGCGGCCAGCCTGGGCACCCCGAGCAGATAGCCCGCATAGGGCTCGCTCAGGCACTGGAACACCGAGCGGTCGAAGAGACACTGAGCGAAGACTGAGCCGTCCTCGGCCCACATCGTCCGATCCTTTGGAACGTCCAGCTGTCGGAGAAACACGGCCGCCAGGACGATGAGCGCCGCGAACGCGGGGGCGACAAGCGGCCTAGCTGCTTCGGGCCAGCGCAGCCGACCCCTGCCCCAGACACGCGTCTCAGAGTTGGGCTTTGACGCGGATTCTCGAAATCGCATACCCATAACAGTAGATGCGGAGATGGGCAACGAGTGCGGCCACGGTTGCGGAATCGGTCCTCAGAGGTCTGCTATCTTCCGGCTCCGTTGGTGAGGCCGCCGTGAATCGTGACAAGGACGTGCACAGGGAGGAAGCCGGGACCGTTGACCTGGTGCCCGGCACCATCGCGTGGTCTGAGTGGGTGAAGGACTACTACCGCGACATCGAGACCTACGACTGGGTGGACGTGGCCGACAACCTCCGTGGTCCCGAGGCGCTCTTCCACCGCAACCGGGCACGAGTCGTGCGCGGGCTCGTCACGAGGCACGCGCGCTCGGGCCGCGCCATGCTCGATGCAGGGGCCGGCACCGGGCTCAACCTCCGCCACCTGCCTCCGGGCTCTGTCGGCCTCGATGTCAACCCGCGAAACATCGAGGTTCTCCGCCGTCGGTTTCCCGACCACACGGTGGTCGAAGGCGACATCGAGGCGATGCCTTTCGAAGACGCCTCGTTCGGGACGGTAATCTGCACGGAGGTCCTCGAGCACGTGCCGGACCCAGCCCAGGCACTCGCGGAAATCCGGCGCGTCCTCGAGCCCGGTGGGGTCGTCATCGGCTCGGTGCCCGCTCGGTCGGCAATCTGGCGGCTCCGTTTCCTGTCGAGCACCTGTCCGCACAGCGAGCCATTCCATAACGAGTACCTCCCGCGCGAGGTCCGGGAGATGCTCGACGGCTGGACGATCAGCAGGGTCTGGTATTCGCTGCTCCGGTTCAACGTGATGTTCGTGGCGCACAAGCCGGCATTGTCCCGGCCGGCCTGAACAGACCACCCGCACCGCTGGGGCGTCCCGGGGGACTGGAACATCACGAGACAAGAGTCGACGAAACCTACGGCTCGAACACGGCGATGCTCGGCACAGGAAATACGTCAATCGCCGGCGGACTTCTCGATCCAGCGCAAACGTGGAGGCCCGGCCGCCCGCGAAACCGTGGATAACCCGGCCGCCAATCCGGGGCGTCCGTGCGCTCCGCCGCGAGGTTACGGGAAGATGCTGCGGAGAGCGTCCCGAAGCCGACCAAGGATCCCGAACGCGGGCGTGGACTCGTACCGCGCCGGCTCGCCCTCGGCCAGCGACCGGGCGCCCCATTCGAGGAGCCCGATTGCGGTCGAGTAGGCTGGGGTCAGGATCGAATCGGTGAGGCCGGCGATCCCCGTCGGGGCGACGACCCGAACCGGCATCTGGAGGACGGCGCGGCCAAGCTCCGCGATCCCGGACAGCTGCGACGCGCCGCCGGTGAGGATGAGCCCGGCGGGCAGCATCCCCGCGCCGGCGGAGCGCATCTCCGCACCGATGAGCTCGAAGGTCTCGCGCATCCGGGCCTCGATGATCTGGCACAGCTCGAGACGGCTGACGGTCCGGCCGGCCTCCTCGCCGAGGACCGAGACGCTGATCTCCTCGTCCGCCCCCACCCCGCGCAGGTCGCAGGTGCCATGATGGATTTTCAGCTCCTCGGCGACCGGCAGGGACGTCTTGATTCCGATCGCGACGTCGTTCGTGACGAAGTTGCCGCCGACCGGCAGGACGCTGGTGTGGAACGGCGAGCCCTCGTTGAACATCGCGAGATCGATGGTCCCGGCGCCAATGTCGGCGACCGCGACGCCGAGCTCCTTCTCCGTCTCCGACGCGACGGCTGCCGAGGCGGCGAGTGCGTTGGCGACCCGCTCGTCGATCTTCACGCCGGCAGCGGCCACGCACTTCGTCAGGTTCTGAACGGCCGTGGCGGGCGCCGTGACGATGTGCGTCTCCACCTCGAGCCGGAGGGCGCTCATGCCGAGCGGATCCTTGACCCCCTCCTGCCCATCCACGATGAAGCCCCGTCGCTCCACGTGGAGGACTTCCCGGTTGGACGGGATCGCGACGGCCCTGGCGACCTCGATTGCCCGGAGGATGTCCTCCCGACTGACCTCGCGGTCGTGGGCCGTGACGGCCACCTGGCCCGTGGAGTTCAGGCTTTCCACCTGGGCCCCGCCAACGCCCACGAACGCCTTGTCGATCTTCCAGCCGGAGAGGCGCTCGGCGCGCTCCACCGCGTCGGCGATCGAGCGGATCGTCTGGTCGATGTTGACGACGGCGCCCTTCTTGAGGCCGGACGAGGGCACGGTCCCGTGTCCGATCACCGTGACTTTCCCGTCTCGGCCCACCTCGCCGATGAGCGCGCAGACCTTGCTCGTGCCGACGTCGATCCCGACGAGGACCCCTTCCACCACGGTTTTTGCCTGCTCCCTCCCGGCTGCCCGGGTCAGATGAAGTGTCGCCGGATCAGGGCGACATTATTGAAGATCCGGAACCCGAAGTTGATGAGCGCCACCAGGTATAGGTCGAGGCTGAGGCGATCGCCGATGAACGTGAGGATCACGGCGACCACCGCGTTCGTAACGAAGCCCGAGATGAAGATCCGGTTGTCGTAGACGCCGTCGAGCTCCGCCCGCACCGCTCCGAGAACCGAGTCGAGCGCGGCGAGGATCGCCACGGCCGAGTAGCGGCTGAACTCGAAGCTGACATTGACGTTGAGGACGAGCCCGAGCAGGACGCCCACCAGCAGGCCCCCCAGGGGAAGGAACACCGTGGGTCATCCTCGCTGCGGTGCGTTTCGGCAAGGCTACTCGACGCACGTGGACCGGGGCAAATCCTCGCGGCGATGGCTCGCAGGGGCGTCGCCTCGCCGCTCGGAGGGCGAACGGTGACTCCTGACTGAGGTCGCCTGCTCGCGAGACCCCCCGTCATGGGTTCGGGCCGGGCGGAGTGGGCTTCGGGATGAACGTGCCGTTGTCGGCGTCGGCGAGGATCACCTGGGCGATCGCCGACTCGCGCCCATCCAGGAGGCTCCGCAGGAGCCGGACCTGGCCAGGGATGATGTCCGCCGTGCGGACGCTCGGCGTGTACAGCCCGAACACGGCGATCCACGACGCAGGAGACGTGCCGACGACGAACCCGTTGGCCTCGTTGACCGTCACGAGGAGCGCGTCGGCGACGCTGTCGATGTCCCCCGGCACGAGCGCCCCCAACCGCGTCGCGGCGTCGAGGTCGATCGGGTTCAGCGCGTCGCCGACCGCAAGCCTGGCCGAATCGGAGCGCGAATCGGCGATCACCGGCAGACCGGCGCTGGCCACGACGCCGGGCTCCGCGACCGCGAACAGCACGCCGTTGCGGTCAACGAGGAACCGCATCTCTCCAACCGACCACGCGAGGATGGCCTGCCGCTCCGTGACCTCCACCGCGAGGGTGTCCGGGAGCGACACGACCACGATCGCATCGGCGACGCCGGGGAGTCGCCGGATCCGCTCCTCGAGCGGCTCGACGGCGAGCCGAAAGAGGTTCGTGCCGACCGGGATCGCGATCGCCGACTCGATCGAGGCGCGCGTCGTCCAGCGCAGGTCCGGGATCTCCGCGCGAGCGTAGGTGAAGGCCGACGTTGCCGCGAGGCCGTAGATCGCGCCGAGAGCGCCAATGATCCCGAGGAGGGCGCCGGCGCGGCCGGGCGTGAATCGCGGCAGCCGGGCGCGCGGGAACCGGAATCGCACCCCGCGGGTGCCGCGGTCGATTCCGCCTCGTACCGGATGTGCCCCGGCCCGACTTCCCGGCCGCTGTCCGGTGCCTCGGGCGACGACGGGCGCCGGTCGTGAGCGGCGCTCCGGGACTCTCACCGCGACGCCTTCATCGAGGCAGGTCCTCGGGTGTCAGGTGCATCCCGGCCCGGCCGCCGTGGCGCTCGATGCCGAGCTCAAGGACACGCCGGCACACCGCGGTGAAGTCGAGGCCGCCCTCGGCGGGCATCGTCGGGAAGAGGCTGATCGGGGTGAAGCCGGGCATCGTGTTGATCTCCGAGAGATATGGCTCGTCGCCGCGGAGCAGGAAGTCCACGCGCGCGAAGCCTTCGGCACCCACGGATCGATAGGCGTCCCGGGCGAGCTTGCGGAGGGTCGTCCGGAGGGCCTCGGAGACGTCCGCCCGGACCGAGGTCCGTGAGAGGCCCGGCGTGTACTTCGCCGCGTAGTCGTAGAACTCGTGGCCGGCCACGATCTCGCCGGGCCCGTAGATGCCCAGCGGGGGCTCCGAACCGATGATGGCGATCTCGAGGTCCCGGGCTCCGACGAGGTACGCCTCGACGACGGCCACGGTGTCGTACCTGAACGCCAGGTCGAGGGCGGGGGCGCGCTCCGCCACGGTATGGGCGAGCGTCATCCCGACCGAACTTCCCAAGCGGGCCGGCTTGATCATCAGGCGCGGATCGCCCGTTCCGCGCGTGAATGCCTCCAGCTCGCCGAGGACAGCGTCAGGCTCGGTCCGCCAGCGGGCAATCCGGATCTCCCGCCAGTCGACCACCGGCAGGCCCAGGCCCCGCCAGATCCGCTTCTGGACCGCCTTGTCCATCCCGATCGCCGATCCCAGAACGCCCGAGCCTGTATAGGCAACGCCCGCCGCATCGAAGAGCCCCTGGACGGTTCCGTCCTCGCCGAACGGCCCATGGAGCGCGATGAAGACGACCGGAGATGGGTCCGCCGCCGCGAGCCGGTCGATCGCAGCCCCGACGCGAAACGGGCTCCCGGCCCCCAGTGAGGCGGGGTCGTCGTAGGCGGCCGCGGACCGATCAGCGCGCTCGTGATCAGCCGGCAGCCACCACCAGCGGCCGTCGAGGTCGATGAGGACCGAGCTGACGTCCAGGCCGTCGCCCCGGAGCGCGGCGGCGATCGCGGTCCCGGACACGATCGACACGTCGTGCTCGGCGGACGGACCGCCAAACAGGACGACGACGGGTGGGTGGGCGGCGGATTTCGTCATTCGGTGTCCACGCCTCCGGCGGCGTCGGCCGGCCAGGGCCAGCCGGTCCAGTCGCCGATGAAGTCGACCTCGAACTGGAGGTCGATGCCGTCGATTGCCCGAATCGTCGCACGGACGTGGTCGGCGAGCCGGCGAACGTCGGCGGCCGTGCCCGTCCTGTCGCTGATGATGAAGTTCGCGTGTTTCTCACTGACCGTCGCACCGCCGATCCGGAACCCCTTGAGGCCGGCTCGATCGATCAGCAGGCCGGCGGCCGGCCCGCCGTCCGGGTTGCGAAAGACGCTCCCCGCCGATGGCAGGCCCAGCGGCTGGTGCGCCTGGCGCCAGCGCCGGATGTCGTCGAGACGCTCGCGGATCACCTCGGCCGGCGCCGGTTCCAGCCGGAACGTCGCCCCGAGGACGATCTCGCGGGTCGCCGGATCGCCTTGGTGCTTGAACCGGCTGTCGCGGTAGCCGAACTCCAGGTCGCCGGCCGGGACCTTCGCCTCCGTGCCATCGGCGAGGAGGACGTCCGCCGACTCGAGGACCGCCGCCACGTCGCTGCCGTGTGCACCGGCGTTCGCCCAGACCGCCCCGCCGACGGTGCCCGGGATTGCCAGTCCGAACTCGAGCCCGGAGAGCCCCGCCTTCTGGGTCTCTGTCGCCGCTCGCGCCATCGGGACCCCGGCCGCCGCCACGTACCGATCCGCATCCACGCGCGTCTGCTCAGCGCGGATGTGCACCACGAGCCCGCGGACACCTCGGTCGGACGCGACGACGTTGCTCCCGCGCCCCAGGACCAGGAGCGGGATGCTGCGGCTGCGGGCAAACCGGATCAAACCCCGCAGCTCGAATGCGTTCCGGGCGGTTGCGAGCAGGTCTGCGGTCCCGCCGACGCGCATCGTCGTGAGCTTCGCGAGTGGGGCGTCCCGTTCCGCGCGGACGCCGATCCGACGGGCGAGCTCCGCGCCGAGCGCCGTGGCATCGAGCGGCGTGGGTGCCGTCACTTCCGCGCCCCGCTGACCGGGACCCCCCGGGCGATCCGGTCGACCGCGTCGGGACCAGGGAGGGGCTGCCGCTCGGCGAGCGCGACCAGAATCGCCGCGACCGCGTCGGCCGCGGCCGGGCGCGCCAGATCCCGGGCCGCGGCGGACATCGCCACGTGGGCGGCGGGGTCGTCCAGGATCGAGGCCGCATCGAGGAGCGCGGCCCCATCGAATGCCGCGTCGTCAACGAGGCGCGCCGCCCCCGCGTCCACCACCCGGGGCGCGTTCGCCCGCGGGTGGCCGCCGGCGTGCGGGGACGGGGCGGCGCTCATCGGCAGGCCCCTGGCGGTGCCCACGGCGCGCGTGGGCGCCCCGGC